>NZ_QUHH01000036.1:0-62356 GCF_003479515.1 Parabacteroides sp. AF14-59
ATTGTTTTTAGTAATAAATGTTTTATCTGTAAACTACTTTCAGTAAAGGTCAGAATGCTTACTTATTTATCGTTTGACAATTATAAAGCGATCTTTTCACAATTGTAGATCGATTATTCGACAACTGTAAACCTTTCGTTCCACAATTGTCGAACGCTTACTATCTCCTTACAAAAGTAACAGTTCTATATGACTTCTGCAATACTTGTTACCGACTTTTCCGGTAGATGAGATTGTAAGAAAATAGTTGCCTGTAAATTTGTAAAACCTTGATATACGGTAGTATATTCGTGAAAAACAACTTAATTAATCTATATGTATATGCTGAAAAAAATGATTGAAAAATGGTATCGTCTGTTCATTGGACGGATGCTTGCCGGGAAAAACGATGTGGAGGAAACTATGTCGGAGAAAATATCTTTAAAGCAGCTTACTACACCCCTTAAGAAAGACGGTTCTATGCAAAAAGGGACCGGCATGATGGTCTGTATGGAGCAGTTTTTGGAAGAACAGTATGATTTTCGTTTCAACATGCTGACAGAAGAGACGGAATACAGGAAGCGGAACGTTCCTTCGGTTGGTTTCCACCCTGTAGGACAGCGCGAATTAAACAGTTTCTGTATCGAAGCGCGAAAAAACGGAATCGATTGCTGGGACAGGGATGTGTCGCGCTATGTGTTATCGGATAGTATTTCTGAATATCATCCGTTCCGTTTGTTTATGGAAGAATTACCGGAATGGGACGGGACAGATCGGGTCATACCTTTGGCACGCCGGGTCTCATCGGACGGGTTGTGGGTGAGAGGGTTTCGCCGTTGGTTACTGGGGATGGCGGCACAATGGCTGGGAACAGACCGCTTGCATGCGAACAGCGTTTCGCCGGTGTTGGTCAGCCGCGTGCAAGGTCGGCAAAAGTCTACTTTTTGTAAATTATTATTGCCCGGTGAGTTGAAACGATATTATACGGATTGTTTCGATTTGACGGCTCAATCTGCAGCCGAACGCAAACTGACTGAGTTCGGTTTGATCAATATGGATGAGTTCGATAAATTCACTTCCCGTAAGATGGCTTTGTTGAAGAATCTGATGCAGGTGGTTGATCCGTGTATTCGTAAGGCACATCAGAAAAGTTACCGTTCCTTGCCTCGCGTCGCTTCTTTTATTGCTACATCCAACCAGAAAGAGCTACTGACCGACCCGACCGGTAGCCGGCGTTTCCTTTGTGTGGAGATAGAACATAAAATTGATTGTTCTGCCATTGATTATCGCCAGCTTTATGCACAACTGAAAGCAGAGTTGGCAGCAGGCGAACGCTATTGGTTCACTTCCGAAGAGGAAGCGGGGATCATGACGGCCAATGAGGCGTTTTATAAGCATCCGGTGGAAGAGGAGGTGTTCAAATCTTGTTTCCGTCCTGCCGGATATGGCGAGAAGGCGTTGATGTTATCTGCCGCGGAGATTTTCCTGCGATTGAAAAAGCACAATCCGGCAGCGATGCGTTCGGTATCGGCAGGTAATTTCGGAAAGCTTCTTTCTTCCCTGGGAATTGAACGGAAACATACTGAAAACGGTAATTTGTATCTGGTGGTAGCACAGGGGTAAAAGGCGTTTTTGGGGGTGAAAAAAGACAAATTAACATTTCTCCTCAAAAAGAGAGGAAATGCTCTTTGACGGAGAGTAAAACGGTATTAATCCATCTTTCAGTTTTATGAGCTGACAATCAGTGTGATAAGTTGGCTGAAACCTGAAAGGTGGATTGTGTTATTATATATGTACACGTACATTATTTATATCTATACTTCAATTTAACATTTGGGTGGATTTAGAAAAATGCGAAAGTAATAATCTGATATCCAGAGTATAAGTGCAGAAAAAATGATGAAAAGTGATGACTGAATTAAACGTCCCTTTTTTCTCGTCAACAAAAGTAATCATTCCTTTCAAATCTACAATCCTTTTTGAGTAAAAATTATCTTTCCTATATTCTTTCTTATCAGTTAGATAACAATCCTAGTACAAAAAAGCGTTTTTTTATTACGAAGTCAAAATGGACTCTAAAAAATGACGAGAAAAAAGGGACGTTTAATCTAGTCATTAACATTTGAACGTCCGACAGAATACAGAACATTACGAACATTAGTATTAATATTAAATTTAGAATTATGAACAAAAAGTTTTCTACGTTAGTAGTTGGCGCGATGTTGTGTTCAGCAGTTGGCGCTTCTGCTCAGATTCAAAATTCTGTTTCAGCCAATGTGCCGGACAATTTTGGTTATGAATGGAAGACCCTTTCACATTTTGTGATGGCAGATACTTTGCACAAAGCTCCAGCTTATCCTTTTGATGTTACCGAAATTAAAGATTATACGGCTGGTAACATTTTGTATCAATTATCAAATGCAGCAGGTGACAGCGTATTGGTACAGTTGCGTGATAAAGAAACAGGTGCTCTTTACCTGAAAATGGATTCTATCAGCAAAGCTCCTCTGAACTACTCATTGTGGAGAGTGAAAGTAGATGCTGCCGATGGTGTTAGCGGTGCTAAATTTACATTTACAAATGCTGAAACCGGTGTTGATTTGATTTTTGATGATCAGACAGATAACAGTAATGTATTAGCTTCTGCAACAGCTAATCTGAGTGTTGCAGATAAAGACTCTACAATTTTGAATGGTTGCCAGAACAAATGGCAGTGGTATAACAGTGCAACTAATAATGGTGCTGCTATTTCTACTCCGACAGCTGTGTTTGCTTATTTTGGTGCAAACAATGACCATGTTATGGTAATGCAGCTGAATGACAAAGGTCAGGTAGTAGCTGTTAAATATCCGAGAACAGTAGTTGGTGCAACAGGTGTAAGTGCTATTACTGATGCTTTGAAATTACGTCCGAGATTGGCTTCTCCGCTTGTATTGGATCCTTTGGCTTTAAACACTTTGGTTGATTTTAATGCCGATGGTACATTTAAATTGAAATCTTCTGCAAATCCTACAATTGCCTCTGAATTTATCAGTGGTGAATTTAAGGCTGTTTCAGCAGATGCCTTCTTGAAAGCTCCTGTGGCTTTTGCAACTGGCGTATCTGCTATTTCTGATCAGTTTGCTCAGGATACATTAGGTCTGAACAGTGCTGACAGCTTGAATCTGTATGTAGCACTTCAGAGTAAAACCGATGTAACTAAATATATGATGGTTGACTCTGTACCTGCGGCAGGATACAATGATTATGTACCTTTCAAGTTTAGTGCTTATGATAAAGCTACATCTTCTTTGAGCGATACAATTCTTGCTACACGTTTCTTGTATAAGTTTACTTATTATGCATCAACTGATAGCTTGGTTATCGAACCGTTGAATGCTCTGTCTATGGCTTCTGTAAGTGGTAATTATGAATGGAGAAACAAAGGCATTGCCTACAACTCTCATTATAATAACAGAAGAGCATTCTTGGCAGCAGATAATCAGCCTACTACGGCTTTACGTGATGCTGCTCAAGATAGTGTTGTTGTTACTTTAGTAGAGTTAGGTAATACGACAGCTTTAACAGCTTATAATAATGATGGTACTTCTGTTACAACTCCGAAATTTAACTTTGATGGCAGAGACTTATCAACAAAATGGTTACAGCGTGCAACTTTGACTAAAGGTTTGAACTATATCATGACTGGTGGCAAGTATGTTGTAGCTAATTTGGTTGGCTGGACTCAATATGATGTTCCTACTGAAGCTCAGAAGTTTGTTTATATGCCTGCCACAATGTGGGATGTTCAACAAATTGGTTGTGAAGCAGATGCTACTTCTCCTGTACAGATTGCAAACCGTGAATTTGCAAATGAAGTATTCAAAGGTCAGCTTTATAAAGATGCTACAGGTAAGGTCTTTATCATCGATAATAATTATAATACTGCTATTGATAATATATCAGTGAAATCGCTGTATAATAAAGATGGCTATGATATTACTACTGTTGTTGACAAAGATGGCGCTGCCGCTGCAGCAATTATTGCAAGTGATTATCATGGTTACAGACATTTGAGCAGTAATGAATTGGCCTATAATGAATTTAAGTTGAAATATAATGTTACAGACAATTTGACTGGCGGTAAAGATGCTTTGGTTGCTGTAGATAAAGATATGAATTTCGTTGCTACAACCGATGGTTCTTCTACTTATTTCCAGGTAGAACAGATTGAAGGTGCTCCGACGAATTTCGGTACTAATTATTCTACAACATCTCAGTTGAAAAAATATGCTTACAAATTGAAAGTCAGAGATGCTAATCTGATAGATAATGATAAGTGTTATGTATATCTGGCCGAAATTACACAGAGCGATGGTACTAAGAGATCTTATTATAAAGCTTATACACCGGAACAGGCTGCTGCTAATAATGCAACACTCGCTAAATTCTATTTGAAGAATGATCAGGTAGATACGGAACGTGAATATTATACATTGGTTGACACTGTAGGTAGTACTCTTTCTTCAGGTGTATTAGAAAATGCTCACCGTGTTGCATTGGGTGATGGTGTTCAGCACATGACTTCTGTCAACTTGAGAAACTATGTAACTGATGATATCGACGCTTTCGCATTAATTGATGCTTCTCGTAACTTGTATCAAAATGTTGATGATTTGAGCGGCAAAACAGTTAAGGTCTATCGTGAAAGACAAGGTAATTCAACTGAATGTTTGTATGAAAATTCAACGAGTGGTTTCAACTTCCTAGGAATAGGTACTGGAACAGACTTTAAACCGGGTGAAAATTACACAACAGCTCTGTATTTGCATGCAATAGGTGGTGAACATATGCCACAATATATGTTGGGTGTTGCTACAGGTACTGTTGAAGATGGAAAGTGGTGTGATAAACACGGATACAATCCTACTTGTTCAGGTGAACATTTTGAACCGGTTGATTATAAAGGATATTTATATGGACGTTTCTTGGTTAATCTGAATGATTCAACTGACAATGCTTACATGTGGAATGATGTATATACTCGTCTTGCCTTCATGGAAGGTGTTATCAAAGATGGTGTATTCTATCAGGTAAATGCCGGAAATGGTTATACTTTAGCTTCTTTAAGTGAAAAGTATGGTGTAATAGCTCCTGCAGACTTCAATGATAATACAAAACTTGTTCCGACAACTCTGACAAAAGATGTTCATGCTAACTGCTTGTTCTCTTTACGTAAGATTACAGATGATGGTGAGGATTTCTTACTGGAAACTAATCTGGATGGTGTATCTGGTATCGGTTCATTCAAGGGTGCTTGGGTGAAGATTGAAAATGGTGTTCCTGTATTGGCTAAATCTAAAGAAGAAGTTGGCGGTAGCCATGACGGTGATGAGGCTAAGGTAGACGAACTTGTTAAGCAGGCTCAGGTATTTAGCTTGAAGGATGCTGAAGGTGAAATTGCAACAGATAACGAATCAATTTCTTCAACATCTGAAGTTAGTGTAATTGCTGCAAAAGGTTCTGTTAGAGTATTGAACGCAACAGGTAAATCTGTTAAAATTACAAACTTGTTGGGTCAAACAGTCGCTGAAACAATCGCTACATCAAATGATGTTGAGGTAAATGCTCCTACTGGTATCGTTGTAGTAGCTGTCGAAGGCGAAACTGCTGTAAAAGCAATCGTGAAATAAGAATTAGAGAAGGAGCTTTCCTTCTTTAAATAATCAAATAATTAGAACTACGTAGTTTGGTTGTATGCATATTTATGCATTGCTGGATTAAGTAGCCTGTGAGAGGTGAACAAGTAGTTTTTAATACTAAAGTAAAAAATAAAGTTCTTCTGTTAGTATCCCTGTGAAGAGAGAAGGCAGACACAAGACAAACCCCGTTGGTTTTAAGCCAGCGGGGCTTTGTTGTTAAATAATAATAAATAGTTTGAATTCACCTGTTCTATAACAGAAACAAACGGGAACTATTATGTAACTTTGCACCGTTTTTAGCGCAAGTTATGTAGAAAAACACCCGTAACTCGTTGGTTATACGGAAATAATGCGTATCTTTGCAGCCTGAAATAGAAAAAAGAGATAAATATAATTATAACACATTCAAAGTTTAAAAAGAAAAAGAAATGCCTACAATTCAGCAATTAGTTAGAAAAGGAAGGGAAACTTTGGTGGTAAAAGGTAAATCACCTGCATTGGATGCTTGTCCTCAGAGACGTGGCGTTTGTGTACGTGTTTACACTACAACACCGAAAAAGCCTAACTCTGCAATGCGTAAAGTAGCGAGAGTTCGTTTGACAAATGGTAAAGAAGTAAACTCTTACATTCCGGGAGAAGGACACAACCTGCAGGAACACTCAATCGTATTAGTACGTGGTGGTCGTGTAAAGGACCTTCCTGGTGTACGTTATCACATTGTACGTGGTACCTTGGATACAGCTGGCGTTAACGGTCGTACTCAGCGTCGTTCTAAATACGGTGCAAAACGTCCTAAAGCAGGTGCTGCTCCAGCAAAAGGAAAGAAGTAAAAATCACCCTTTCAAACTGAGAATTTAAATTAAGTATTAAAGCTGGTTTGAGTTATTTGGATAGGCTATAAGGTTGAGTAAATGGTTCAGCGGAACCGTTGAAGACAAAATTAAAAAGGCAACCAAAGACAAAAACGAAATTTTTGAAACAAAATGAGAAAAGCAAAACCAAAGAAAAGACAGATCCTCCCGGATCCTGTTTTCGGTGATGTAAAGGTTACGAGATTCGTTAACCATTTAATGTATGATGGCAAGAAAAATACTGCCTTCGAAATTTTCTATTCCGCTCTGGAAAACGTTAAGGCTAAATTGCCTAACGAAGAAAAGTCTGCTCTCGAAATTTGGAAAGCTGCACTCGACAATATTACTCCTCAAGTCGAAGTGAAGTCACGCCGTGTAGGTGGTGCTACTTTCCAGGTACCTACTGAAATTCGCCCCGATCGTAAAGAATCAATTTCTATGAAGAACCTTATTATCTTCTCACGTAAGAGAGGTGGTAAGACGATGTCTGACAAGCTGTCTGCAGAGATTGTAGATGCTTTCAACAACCAGGGTGGCGCATTCAAAAGAAAAGAAGATATGCATCGTATGGCTGAAGCTAACCGTGCATTCGCTCACTTCAGATTTTAATTTAGCATAAAGGATATACAATGGCAAACGATAAACAATTAACGTTTACAAGAAACATCGGTATCATGGCGCACATCGATGCAGGTAAGACTACGACTTCAGAGCGTATTCTTTTCTACACTGGTTTGACGCATAAGATCGGTGAAACACATGATGGTACTGCTACCATGGACTGGATGGCTCAGGAGCAGGAACGTGGTATTACAATTACTTCCGCTGCTACAACTACATTCTGGAACTACTTGGGTAACAAGTATAAGATCAATCTGATCGACACTCCGGGACACGTTGACTTTACAGTAGAGGTTGAACGTTCTCTTCGTGTACTGGACGGTGCTGTTGCTACTTTTTGTGCAGTGGGTGGTGTTGAACCCCAGTCTGAAACCGTATGGCGTCAGGCTGATAAATATAATGTACCTCGTATCGGTTACGTGAACAAAATGGACCGTTCAGGTGCGAACTACTACGAAGTGATCCGTCAGATGAAGGATGTACTGGGCGCTCGTCCATGTCCTATCCAGATTCCTATCGGTGCTGAAGAAGTTTTCAAAGGTGTAGTAGATTTGGTCAAAATGAAAGCTATTTTCTGGCATGACGAATCAATGGGTGCTGAATATAGCGTAGAAGAAATCCCTGCTGATCTGCAAGCTGAAGCTGAAGAATGGCGCGATAAGATGTTGGAAGCTCTGGCAGAATGCGATGATGCTTTGATGGAAAAATATTTTGATGATCCTTCTACTATTACTGAAGAAGAAATCAATGTAGCGATCCGCAAAGGAACATTGGCTATGCAGATCAATCCGATGACTTGTGGTTCTTCTTTCAAGAATAAGGGTGTTCAGACTCTGTTGGATGCAGTTTGTGCATATCTGCCGTCTCCGGAAGATACTCCTGCTATCGAAGGTACAGATCCTGACGATCCTGAAAAAGTGATTATCCGCAAGCCGTTGTTCGAAGAACCGATGACTGCTTTGGCATTTAAGATCGCAACAGACCCGTATGTAGGTCGTCTGTGCTTCTTCCGTGTATATGCAGGTGCTATCAATGCCGGTTCTTATGTATTGAATACCCGCTCTGGTAAAAAAGAACGTATCTCTCGTTTGTTCCAGATGCACTCAAACAAACAGAACCCGATGGAAATGATCGGTTGTGGTGATATTGGTGCAGGTGTTGGTTTCAAAGATATTCGTACAGGTGATACGCTGTGTGACGAAAATCATCCGATCACACTGGAATCTATGGACTTCCCGGATCCGGTTATCGGTATCGCTGTAGAGCCTAAGACTCAGAAAGACATGGATAAACTGGGTATGGGATTGGCTAAATTGGCTGAAGAAGACCCAACATTCCGTGTACAGACTAACGAAGATACAGGTCAGACTGTTATTAGCGGTATGGGTGAGCTTCACCTGGATATTATCGTTGACCGTCTGCGTCGCGAATTTAAGGTTGAATGTAATCAGGGTAAACCTCAGGTTACTTACAAAGAAGCTATCACTAAATCTGTTGAACTTCGTGAAGTTTATAAGAAACAGTCTGGTGGTCGTGGTAAATTTGCTGATATCATCGTTCGCGTTGAGCCGGCTGACGAAAGCTTCGAAGGAACTCTGCAGTTCGTTGACGAAGTAAAAGGTGGTAACATTCCTAAGGAATTTATCCCGTCAGTACAGAAAGGTTTCGAAAAAGCCATGAAGAACGGTATCCTTGCCGGTTATCCGTTGGATAAACTGAAAGTGACTTTGATTGATGGTTCATTCCACCCGGTTGACTCTGACCAGTTGTCTTTCGAGATCGCAGGTATCCAGGCTTTCAAGAGCGCTTCTGAAAAAGCAGGTCCTGCTTTGATGGAACCGATCATGCAGATGGAAGTTGTTACTCCGGAAGAAAGTATGGGTGATGTTATCGGTGACTTGAACAAACGTCGCGGCCAGGTAGAAGGTATGGAAACAAGCCGTACCGGTGCACGTGTTGTGAAAGCTAAAGTACCTCTGGCTGAAACATTCGGTTATGTAACAGCTCTTCGTACTATCACTTCAGGTCGTGCAACATCTTCAATGCAGTTCTCTCACTATGCTCAGGTATCTTCTTCTATTGCTAAGCAGGTACTGACAGAAGTACAGGGTCGTGCTGATTTGATCAAATAATTTAGAAACATATATAACAATATGAGCCAAAAGATCAGAATTAAATTAAAGTCTTACGATTATTCTTTGGTAGACAAGTCTGCCGAGAAGATCGTGAAGACGGTAAAGGCTACAGGTGCTGTTGTTAGCGGACCGATTCCCCTGCCTACACACAAACGTATCTTTACTGTGAACCGCTCTACTTTCGTTAATAAGAAATCTCGTGAGCAGTTCGAACTATCATCTTATAAAAGATTGATAGATATCTATAGCTCAACTGCAAAAACAGTTGACGCATTGATGAAGCTGGAATTACCCAGCGGTGTTGAAGTAGAAATTAAAGTGTGAGTTATTTAAAAATTAAGTGAAATGCCAGGATTATTAGGAAAAAAAATCGGAATGACATCCGTTTTCAGTGCCGAGGGAAAGAATCTTCCATGCACTGTTATCGAAGTGGGTCCTTGTGTTGTTACACAGATCAAGACTTTGGAGAAAGATGGCTATGAAGCTGTACAGTTGGGTTTCGAAGAGAAAAAAGAGAAACACACAACACAGCCGGAAATGGGTCACTTCAAAAAAGCCGGTGTAACTCCCAAGAGATACTTGGCCGAGTTCAAGAATTTTGAAACTGCATACAATCTGGGTGACGTGATCACTGTGGATTATCTGGAAAATGCAGGTTTCGTTGATGTAGTAGGTACATCAAAAGGTAAAGGTTTCCAGGGTGTAGTAAAACGTCATGGTTTCGGTGGTGTAGGTCAGACTACTCACGGTCAGCATAATCGTTTGCGTGCTCCCGGTGGTATTGGTGCTTGTTCTTACCCTGCAAAGGTATTCAAGGGCATGCGTATGGCCGGACAGATGGGTAATGAACGTGTAACAGTTCAGAACCTGGAAGTGATCAAGGTAATGCCGGAACACAATCTTTTATTGGTTAAAGGATCTGTTCCAGGAGCAAAAGGTTCAATCGTATTAATTGAAAAGTAATGGAACTGAGCGTATTTAATATTAAAGGTGAAGATACCGGAAGAAAGGTAACTTTGAACGATGCTATCTTCGGCATTGAACCCAATGATCATGCCATTTACCTGGATGTAAAACAGTATTTGGCTAACCAGCGTCAGGGTACTCACAAATCGAAAGAAAGAAGTGAGATCTCTGGTAGTACACGCAAACTGATCCGTCAAAAAGGTGGTGGTGGAGCCCGTCGTGGTGATATCAACTCTCCTGTATTGGTTGGTGGTGCTCGCGTTTTCGGTCCGAAACCGAGAGATTATGAGTTCAAATTGAACAAGAAGGTAAAGGGTCTGGCTCGTAAGTCTGCTTTGGCTTATAAAGCTAAAAATAATGCAATTGTAGTTATTGAGGATTTCGCTCTGGAAGCTCCGAAAACTAAAGAATTTGTAACAATTGCTAAAAACCTGAAAGTGGCTGATAAAAAGTTACTTATGGTTTTACCGGAGAAAAATAATTTTGTATATTTGTCGGCTCGTAATTTAGAAAAGACAAGTGTTATAACAGCCTCTGAATTAAACACATACAAAGTGCTTGATGCAGCTAATTTGGTTTTGACTGAAAGCTCTGTTGCTGTTATAGAAAAACTTTTTAATGCATAAGGAGTAAAGAAATGGGAATTATCATTAAACCTATAGTAACAGAGAAGCAAACAGCGATTACAGAAAAAATGGCTAATCGCTATGGTTTTCGTGTTTCTCCTGATGCCAACAAGTTGGAGATCAAAAAAGCTGTACAGGATATGTATAATGTAACCGTAGTTGATGTTAACACCATCAACTACTCTGGCAAGCAGAAAAGCCGTTATACAAAATCAGGTATTATCAATGGTAAACAGTCAGCTTTTAAGAAGGCAATCGTAACGTTGAAAGAAGGAGAAACAATTGATTTCTTTAGTAATATCTAAAAAAAGAAATGGGAATACGTAAATTAAAGCCCACAACACCGGGGCAGAGACACAAAGTTATTGGTGCATTTGATAAAATCACTGCAAGTACACCAGAGAAGTCTCTTGTGGTAGGTAAGAACAATACTGGCGGTCGTAACAACACAGGTAAGATGACAATGCGTTATCTTGGTGGCGGTCACAAACAAAAGTATAGAATTATCGACTTCAAGAGAAATAAAGATGGCATTCCTGCAACAGTAAAGTCTATCGAGTACGATCCAAACCGTACTTCTCGTATCGCTTTATTGTATTATGCTGACGGAGCAAAGAGCTATATCATCGCTCCGAACGGATTGGAAGTTGGCCAGACAGTGGTTTCAGGTAGCGATGCTGCTCCTGAGATAGGTAATACTTTGCCTATGGCAAATATTCCCGTTGGTACTATTATTCACAATATTGAGCTTCGTCCTGGTCAGGGTGCCAAAATGGTACGTTCTGCAGGTGCATTTGCTCAGTTGACTTCTAAAGAAGGTACTTATGCGATTATTAAGATGCCTTCTGGCGAAACCAGAAAGATTCTTGCTGCATGTAAGGCTACAATTGGTAGTGTAGGTAACTCAGACCATGGTCTTGAAAAATCAGGTAAAGCCGGTCGTTCTAGATGGTTAGGTCGTCGTCCTCGTAACCGTGGTGTTGTAATGAACCCGGTTGATCACCCAATGGGTGGTGGTGAAGGTCGTGCTTCCGGAGGTCATCCAAGATCTCGTACAGGCTTGTATGCTAAGGGCTTGAAGACAAGAGCTCCGAAGAAGCATTCTTCAAAGTATATTATTGAAAGAAGAAAGAAATAATCTGATTAATTAAGTAAACTATGAGTCGTTCACTAAAAAAAGGCCCGTATATTAACGTAAAGCTGGAAAAGAAAGTCTTGACTATGAATGAGTCAGGAAAGAAAGCTGTAGTTAAGACATGGGCAAGAGCTTCAATGATCTCGCCTGATTTCGTAGGCCATACTATTGCAGTTCACAATGGAAATAAATTTATTCCTGTTTTTGTAACCGAGAATATGGTAGGTCACAAGCTGGGAGAGTTTTCTCCTACTCGTACGTTCCGTGGACACGCCGGTAACAAGAAAAAATAATTATCGGTAGTAACAGGAATTCAGGAATCTGAAAATAAAAAGAATCAATAAAAATGGGTGCTAGAAAAAGAATATCAGCTGAAGCAAGAAAAGAAGCCCAAAAGACCATGTACTTCGCAAAGTTGCGTAACGTACCTACTTCTCCGCGTAAGATGCGTCTCGTTGTAGACATGATCCGCGGTATGGAAGTATTCCGTGCGCTTGGTGTTTTGAAGTTTTCTAACAAGGAAGCTGCAGCAAGAGTAGAAAAATTGCTTCGTTCAGCAATTGCCAATTGGGAGCAGAAAAATGAACGTAAAGCAGAAACTGGTGAGTTGTTTGTTTCTTCAATCAGCGTAGATTGCGCTACTACATTGAAGAGAATGCGTCCGGCTCCCCAGGGTAGAGGATACAGAATTCGTAAACGTTCGAACCATGTAACCTTGTTTGTTGATACACTTAGTAAAAACGATAGTCAAAATTAATTGTAGATGGGACAAAAAGTTAATCCGGTTAGTAATCGTTTAGGAATCATCCGTGGTTGGGATTCCAATTGGTATGGCGGCAAAAATTACGGAGATACTTTGCTGGAAGATAGCAAGATCCGTAAATACTTGAATGCTCGTCTTGCTAAAGCTAGTGTATCTCGTATCGTTATTGAACGTACGCTTAAGTTGATCACAATAACAGTTTGCACATCACGTCCGGGCATTATCATCGGTAAAGGTGGTCAGGAAGTTGATAAATTGAAAGAAGAGTTGAAAAAGATTACCGACAAAGAAGTTCAGATCAACATCTTTGAGGTAAAAAGACCCGAATTAGACGCAGTTATTGTAGCAAACAATATTGCACGTCAGCTTGAAGGAAAAATTGCTTACCGTCGCGCTATCAAGATGGCTATCGCCTCTACCATGAGAATGGGTGCCGAAGGTATTAAAGTGCAAGTATCTGGTCGTTTGAATGGCGCTGAAATGGCCCGTTCTGAAATGTACAAAGAAGGAAGAACTCCGTTACACACTCTGAGAGCAGATATCGATTACGCTTTGGCTGAAGCGTTGACGAAAGTTGGCTTGCTGGGTATCAAGGTATGGATCTGTCGTGGTGAAATTTATGGTAAGAGAGATCTTGCTCCTTCATTCACTGCTTCTAAAGATTCAGGCCGCAGAAATGAGAATGCCGGTGGCAACAGAGGAGATAAGAACTTCAAGAGAAAAAAAGCTAATCGTTAAACGTTAGAATTAAGAAGAGATGTTACAACCAAAGAAAACCAAGTTCAGAAGACAGCAGAAAGGCCGCATGAAGGGTGAAGCTCAACGTGGCAACCAGCTGGCATTCGGTTCGTTTGGTATAAAAGCGTTAGAGAATAAATGGATTACCGGTCGCCAGATTGAAGCTGCCCGTATCGCGGTAACTCGTTATATGCAACGTCAAGGTCAGGTTTGGGTTCGGATTTTCCCGGATAAACCTATTACAAAGAAACCGGCCGAAGTACGTATGGGTAAAGGTAAAGGTAACCCGGAAGGATTTGTTGCGCCTGTTACTCCAGGTCGTCTTATTTTCGAAATCGAAGGTGTTCCCTTTGATGTTGCAAAAGAAGCATTGCGCTTAGCGGCTCAGAAGCTTCCTGTAACAACGAAATTTGTTGTGAGACGTGATTATGACATGCTAAATCAAAATGTGTAATTGTTATGAAGATTGCAGAAATTAGAGAATTAAGCACAAAAGAATTGCTTGAAAGAGTAGATGCTGAGGTTGCTGCCTACGATCAGAAGGTTATTAACCACACTATCTCTCCGACAGACAACCCTGCACTGATTAAACAACAACGCAGGATGATTGCGCGCATGAAAACAGAATTGCGCCAGAGAGAACTTAACAACAAATAATTGAGCCTGATGGAAACTAGAAATTTAAGAAAAGAAAGAACGGGCGTGGTTACTAGCAACAAGATGGATAAAAGCATCACTGTTGCTATTAAATGGAAGGAAAAACACCCCATTTATGGTAAGTTCGTTAACAAAACGAAGAAATATCATGCTCACGACGAAAAGAACGAGTGCAATATCGGTGATACCGTAAAAATTATGGAAACTCGTCCTTTGAGCAAAACAAAGAGATGGAGACTTGTTCAAATAATCGAAAGAGCTAAGTAACATGATACAACAAGAATCTAGACTAGTAGTAGCAGATAACAGTGGCGCAAAAGAATGTTTGTGTATACGTGTATTAGGCGGTACAAGAAAACGTTACGCTTCTGTTGGGGATGTAATTGTAGTTGCAATTAAGAGTGTAATCCCATCAAGTGATGTGAAGAAGGGTGCTGTTTCTAAGGCTATCATTGTTCGCACTAAAAAAGAAATCCGTCGCCCGGATGGTTCATACATCCGTTTCGATGATAACGCTTGCGTATTGTTGAATGCCGGTGGTGATATTCGTGGAAGCCGTATCTTTGGTCCGGTTGCCAGAGAACTTCGTGCAACAAATATGAAAATTGTTTCACTTGCACCTGAAGTACTTTAATTCGTAAAATTTAAGGTAATGAGTAAATTACATATCAAAAAAGGCGATATAGTTTTTGTTAATACCGGCGAAGACAAAGGTAAAACAGGTCGTGTTTTACAGGTACTCGTAGACGAGAACCGTGCTATTGTTGAAGGTGTTAACATGGTATCAAAGCATACTAAGCCTAATGCAAAGAATCCGCAAGGAGGAATTGAAAAGAAAGAAGCTCCTATTCATCTTTCAAACCTGAACGTGGTTGACCCGAAAACTGGAAAACCGACACGTATCGGACGTAAAGAAAATGCTGAAGGTGCTTTAGTTCGTTATTCTAAAAAATCAGGGGAGGAAATTAAGTAATGAGCAATACTGCCAGTCTTAAAAAAGAATATCAGGACAGAATTGTTCCTGCTTTGACGAAAGAGTTCGGATATAAGTCGGTAATGCAGGTTCCCGTACTGAAAAAGATTGTTATCAATCAGGGATTAGGTATGGCTGCTGCTGATAAGAAGATCATCGATATCGCAATCAGCGAATTGTCTACAATTACAGGTCAGAAAGCTGTTGCAACAGTTTCTAAAAAGGATATCTCAAACTTTAAGTTGCGTAAAAAAATGCCGATTGGTGTGATGGTAACATTGCGTCGTGAGCAGATGTACGAATTTTTGGAAAGATTAGTTCGTATCGCTCTTCCGCGTATTCGTGACTTCAAAGGTATTGAAAGTAAGTTAGATGGTAGAGGTAATTATACCATGGGTATTCAGGAACAAATCATTTTTCCTGAAATAAATATCGATAATATTACTAAAATATTAGGAATGAATATTACCTTTGTGACCTCTGCGAAAACAGATGAAGAAGGGTATGCTCTGTTGAGAGAATTTGGGTTGCCTTTTAAAAATGCAAAAAAAGACTAAGTTATGGCTAAGGAATCAATGAAAGCCCGCGAGGTTAAAAGAGCAAAGCTTGTGGCTAAATATGCAGCTAAAAGAGCTGAACTGAAGGCTGCCGGCGACTATGAAGCTCTGCAGGCTTTACCTAAAAATGCTTCTCCTGTACGTTTGCACAATCGTTGCAAGATCACAGGACGTCCAAAAGGGTATGTACGCCAGTTCGGCATTTCACGTATTCAATTCCGTGAAATGGCATCCAATGGTTTAATCCCGGGTGTAAAGAAAGCAAGTTGGTAAGTTTTTTTATTTAAATATTGTCCGGGTGGCCGGATCAATTTAATTCATTTATATATGACAGATCCTATTGCAGATTATTTGACAAGATTGCGTAACGCAATCAAAGCGAAGCACAGAGTTGTTGAAGTGCCGGCGTCAAATTTAAAGAAAGAGATCACTAAGATCCTCTTCGAAAAGGGTTACATTCTTAATTTTAAGTTTGTAGAAGATGGTCCTCAGGGTACAATTAAGATTGCCCTGAAGTATGACCTGGTAAACAAAGTGAATGCAATCAAGAAGCTTCAGAGAGTTTCTACTCCAGGTTTGCGTAAGTACACTGGTTACAAAGAAATGCCGAGAGTATTGAATGGTTTAGGTATTGCCGTTCTTTCTACTTCTAAGGGTGTGATGACTGACAAAGAAGCCCGCGATCTTAAAATCGGTGGTGAAGTATTATGTTATGTTTATTAATTAGGAGGAAAGAAGAATGTCAAGAATAGGAAAATTACCAATTCATGTGCCAGCCGGTGTAACGGTTACGATTAAGGATAGCGTAGTGACTGTAAAAGGTCCTAAGGGCGAAATGACTCAGGCTGTTAATCCTGATATTAATGTAACTCTGGAAGATGGAGTTATTCATTTAACAAGACCGACAGACGACAAGAACCATCGCGCATTACATGGTTTATATCGTTCTTTGATCAACAATATGGTGATCGGTGTATCTGAAGGATACAAAAAAGAACTGGAACTGGTGGGTGTTGGTTATCGTGTGTCTAACACAGGACAGTTACTGGATCTTTCTTTAGGTTATACTCACAATATTTATTTGCAGTTACCGAAAGAAGTGAAAGTTGAAACGAAGACTGAGAGAAATAAGAATCCTCTTATTATCCTTGAATCAGCTGATAAACAATTAATAGGTCAGATTTGTGCAAAGATTCGTTCATTCAGAATGCCGGAACCGTATAAAGGTAAGGGTATTAAGTTCGTGGGTGAAGAAATTCGCAGAAAGTCTGGTAAATCAGCAGGTAAGTAATCTACGTAAACTGAAATTATCATGACAACGAAGGAAGAAAGAAGATTAAAAATAAAACGAGGTATACGTGGCAAAGTTTCAGGAACTCCTGAATGTCCGCGCCTTACTGTGTTTAGAAGCAACAAGCAGATCTATGCACAGGTTATAGATGATACTACAGGTAAAACTTTGGCTGCTGCTTCATCTTTGAAATTAGATGTTAAGGCTCCTAAAAAAGAAATCGCTGCCCAGGTTGGTGGATTGATCGCTAAAAGCGCTCAGGAAGCTGGTGTAAAGGCTGTAGTTTTTGACCGTAACGGTTACCTGTATCATGGGAGAATTAAAGAATTAGCAGATGCTGCACGTAACGGCGGCCTTAAATTTTAATGAAGATGGCAGGAGTTAATAATAGAGTTAAATCGACCAACGACTTAGAGTTGAAGGACAGATTGGTTGCAATCAACCGCGTAACTAAAGTAACAAAAGGTGGACGTACTTTTAGTTTTGCTGCTATTGTAGTAGTAGGAAACGAAGATGGTATCATCGGTTGGGGCTTAGGTAAAGCCGGTGAAGTAACGACAGCTATCGCTAAAGGTGTAGAAGCTGCTAAAAAGAATTTGATCAAGGTTCCTGTTCACAAAGGTACTATTCCTCACGAACAGCTTGCTAAATTCGGTGGCGCACAGGTATTGATCAGACCGGCATCTCACGGTACCGGAGTAAAAGCCGGTGGTGCTATGCGTGCTGTATTAGAAAGTGTTGGTATTACTGACGTTTTGGCAAAATCAAAAGGATCTTCAAACCCTCACAACTTAGTAAAAGCTACTATTGCTGCTTTGGGTGAATTGAGAAGTCCGTTTACTGTTGCTCAGAACAGGGGTATTGCTGTTGAAAAAGTGTTTAGAGGTTAATTAGGGAGGAAAAATTATGGCAACTATTAAAATTAAACAAGTTAAGAGTAGAATTAAATGCCCGAAAGACCAAAAAAGAACACTTGATGCACTGGGCCTGACAAAATTGAACCGTGTAGTAGAACATGAAGCTACTCCGGCTATCTTGGGCATGGTTGAGAAAGTGAAACATTTGGTTTCAGTAGAAAAGTAATAATTGGTTGAAAAAATAAATTATAAGATATGAACTTATCAAATTTAAAACCTGCTGAAGGATCTACTAAGACCAGAAAAAGAATCGGCCGTGGTCCGGGTTCAGGATTAGGAGGTACTTCAACAAGAGGTCATAAAGGAGCAAAGTCTAGATCTGGTTATTCAAGAAAGATCGGATTTGAAGGTGGTCAGATGCCAATTCAGAGACGTTTGCCTAAATTTGGTTTCAAGAATATTAACCGTGTGGAATATAAAGCTATCAATATCGCAACATTACAGTTAATGGCTGAATCTCAGAACATAACTAAGATTGGTGTTGATGAATTGATCGAAGCTGGTTTTATTTCTGCATCTCAACTGGTTAAAATTCTTGGTAATGGTAGCCTTACTGCTAAATTAGAAGTTGAAGCTCACGCTTTCTCTAAGAGTGCAGAAGCAGCTATCCAGGCCGCAGGTGGAACTGTTGTTAAACTCTAAGTCATGAGAGCAGTTGAAACAATAAAAAATATCTGGAAGATTGAGGATCTGAGAAATCGGATCCTCACCACTCTTTTATTGGTGGCTATATATCGCTTCGGAACGTATGTAGTGCTTCCTGGTATTGATCCTCAAGCGTTAACCGCTTTACAGGCGCAGACAAGAGGCGGATTGCTTGCACTGTTGGATATGTTTTCAGGTGGTGCATTTTCTAATGCTTCTATTTTTGCATTGGGTATTATGCCCTATATTTCCGCTTCAATTGTTATGCAGTTGTTAGCCATTGCAGTTCCTTCTTTCCAGAAATTGCAGAGAGAAGGAGAGAGTGGTCGTAGAAAGATCAATCAGTGGACTCGCTATTTGACAGTAGCTATCCTGTTATTCCAGGGACCTACTTATCTGGTGAACTTAAGCGTTCAGCTTAAAGCCGCTGGAGCAGCATTACCTCCGGGTATCCTGTTCACCGTTTCTTCTACTATTATTCTGGCTGCAGGAAGTATGTTTATCTTATGGCTAGGTGAAAGAATTACAGATAAAGGTGTTGGAAATGGTATTTCATTTATCATTTTGATTGGTATCATAGCCCGTCTGCCACATTCATTGTTCCAGGAATTTATTTCAAGAACAAGTGAAAAAACTGGTGGTCTGGTTATGTTCTTGTTTGAAATGCTGTTTCTTTTACTTGTTATTGCCGGTGCTATTTTATTGGTTCAGGGAACTCGTAAAGTACCCGTACAGTATGCTAAGAGAATCATAGGTAATAAACAGTATGGTGGTGCTCGTCAGTATATTCCTTTGAAGGTGAATGCTGCAAACGTAATGCCTATCATCTTTGCTCAGGCAATTATGTTTATTCCTATTTCTATTGTAGGATTCTCCAGTACTGGTGATCAGAGTGGTTTTTGGGCTGCATTTATGGATAATACCGGTTTCTGGTATAACTTCGTCTTTGCAGTATTGATTATCCTCTTTACTTATTTCTATACAGCTATCACGATCAATCCGACGCAGATGGCTGATGATTTGAAGAGAAACAATGGATTTATTCCGGGTGTTAAACCGGGAAAAAGTACCAAAGACTATCTGGATACAATCATGGACCGCATTACTCTTCCGGGTGCATTCTTCCTGGCATTGGTAGCTATTATGCCTGCTTTTGCTAGAATCGCCGGTGTTAGTATGGAGTTCTCACAGTTCTTTGGAGGAACATCTTTGTTGATTTTGGTTGGTGTAGTGTTGGATACATTACAGCAAGTAGAAAGTCATTTGTTGATGCGTCATTATGACGGTTTGTTGAAGTCAGGAAGAATTAAGGGTCGTACAGGCTCAGTTGCCGCTTATTAGTAGAATGATCTATTTAAAAACAGATGAAGAAATCGAGTTGATGCGTTCGGCCAATCAATTGGTCGGTCGGACACTGGGAGAATTGGCAAAACATATTGCTCCCGGGGTGACAACTCTTCAACTCGATAAGATTGCTGAAGAATTCATTAGGGATAATGGAGCTGTTCCAGCCTTTTTAGGGTATGGTGGTTTTCCTAACTCAATATGTGCTTCTGTCAACGAACAGGTAGTACATGGTATTCCTTCCTCAAAAGCAGTTTTAAAGGAAGGTGATGTAATATCTGTCGATTGTGGAACGATATTGAATGGTTTTGTTGGTGATTCTGCTTATACATTTTGTGTAGGTGAAGTTGCTCCGGAAGTAAAGAAATTGTTGAAAACAACAAAAGAATCTCTTTATCAGGGAATTCAACAGGCTGTGGAAGGAAAACGTGTTGGGGATGTAAGTCATGCTGTGCAGACATACTGTGAGTCGAAAGGTTACTCTGTTGTAAGGGAACTGGTGGGACATGGTATCGGACGCAAGATGCATGAAGAACCTGAAGTACCCAATTATGGACGATATGGCTGCGGACCTTTATTGCGTAGTGGAATGTGTATCTGCATTGAACCTATGATCAATATGGGAAGTAAGAATATCGTTTTTGAAAAGGACGGTTGGACAGTGCGTACAAAGGACAGAAAGTGCTCTGCTCATTTTGAACATTGTATAGCGATCAGACCTGACGGTCCTCAGATTTTGTCTTCATTTGAATTTTTAGAAGAAGTCCTAGGAAGTAACGCAATTTAAATTGATTTATATGGCTAAACAAGCAGCTATTGAACAAGATGGAGTTATTGTAGAAGCATTGTCGAATGCAATGTTTCGTGTAGAATTGGAGAACGGACATGAAATTACAGCTCACATATCAGGAAAAATGCGTATGCATTATATTAAAATTCTTCCTGGTGATAAGGTGAGAGTGGAAATGTCTCCGTATGATTTATCAAAAGGTAGAATTGCTTTTAGATATAAATAAAAATAACTAGATATGAAAGTAAGAGCATCTTTAAAGAAGCGTACCCCTGAATGTAAGATTGTAAGAAGAAAGGGTCGCTTATATGTAATTAACAAGAAAAACCCTAAGTATAAACAACGTCAGGGATAATTTATTATTTTTGCAAAATAATTAAGTAAGTAATATGGCTATAAGAATAGTTGGTGTAGACTTGCCACAAAATAAAAGAGGAGAAATCGCTTTGACTTATATCTATGGTATCGGTCGGAGTGCTTCAAAATCTATTTTAGAGAAAGCAGGCGTTGATCGTGATATCAAAGTGAAAGACTGGACAGATGATCAGGCCGCAAAAGTACGTGAAGTCATTGGCGCTGAGTACAAGGTAGAAGGTGATCTTCGTTCTGAAGTTCAGCTAAACATCAAGCGTCTGATGGATATCGGATGCTACAGAGGTGTTCGTCACCGTATTGGTTTACCATTGAGAGGTCAGAGCACAAAGAACAATGCTCGTACTCGTAAGGGTAAGAAGAAAACTGTTGCAAATAAGAAAAAAGCTACTAAATAATAAGAGTTGATATGGCAAAAAAAACAGTCGCAGCAAAGAAGAGAAACGTAAAAGTAGACGCTTACGGTCAAGCTCATATTCATTCTTCTTTCAATAACATTATTGTGTCTCTTGCCAATAGCGAAGGTCAGGTTATTAGTTGGTCTTCTGCAGGTAAGATGGGATTCAGAAGTTCTAAAAAGAACACTCCGTATGCCGCTCAGATGGCAGCACAAGATTGTGCTAAGGTAGCTTATGATCTTGGTTTGAGAAAAGTAAAAGTATTCGTAAAAGGACCGGGTAACGGACGTGAGTCTGCTATCAGAACTATCCACGGTGCCGGTATTGAAGTAACTGAAATCGTTGACGTTACTCCGCTGCCTCACAATGGTTGTCGTCCTCCGAAAAAGAGAAGAGTATAATTAACTATAGTTTCTTGAACATTGAATCCGGAATTGTGAATAGATTGCACAAAGACCTTATCCTCTCTGTAATCGCGGCTGCACGGTTCCAGATTCAGACAGAAAAATTAAAACAATAAAAAAATGGCAAGATATACTGGACCAAAAACAAGAATTGCCCGTAAGTTTGGTGAGGCTATATTCGGACCGGATAAAGTTCTTTCTAAAAAGAATTATCCTCCCGGACAGCATGGTAACGCCAGAAAAAGAAAAACTTCTGAATACGGAATTCAGCTTCGCGAGAAGCAAAAAGCAAAATACACTTATGGTGTATTAGAAAAACAATTTAGAAACCTGTTTGAAAAAGCACAGCGTTCAAAAGGTATTACCGGTGAAGTTCTGCTTCAGTTACTGGAAGGCCGTCTGGACAATGTAGTTTTCCGTTTGGGTATGGCTCCTACAAGAGCAGCAGCCCGTCAGTTGGTTTCTCACCGTCACATTACAGTTGATGGTAAGGTTGTAAATATTCCTTCTTACTCTTTGAAAGCCGGTCAGATCGTTGGTGTTAGAGAGAGATCTAAGTCTATGGAAGTGATTGCTGATGCATTATCAGGATTCAATCACAGCAAATATCCTTGGATTGAGTGGGATCAGTCTTCTTTAAGCGGAAAATTACTGCATCTGCCGGAAAGAACTGACATTCCTGAAAACATTAAAGAGCAGTTGATCGTAGAATTGTATTCTAAATAATAATTGATTTCCATGGCGATATTAGCATTTCAAAAACCCGATAAAGTATTAATGTTGGAAGCGGACAATTTCTTCGGAAAGTTTGAATTTCGTCCGTTGGAACCCGGCTATGGTATTACTATAGGTAATGCTCTGCGCCGTATTCTCCTGTCGTCGCTTGAAGGTTTTGCTATTACATCCATTAAGATCGAAGGGGTTGACCATGAATTTGGTACAATCCCCGGTGTTATTGAGGATGTAACAAACATTATCTTGAACTTGAAACAGGTACGGTTCAAGCATATTGTAGACGACATAGAGAATGAAAAAGTAAGTATTACTGTTTCGGGTTCCGAAGTGTTCAAAGCCGGTGATATAGGTAAACAACTGACCGGATTCGAAGTATTGAATCCTGATCTGGTTATTTGCCGTTTGGATCCGAACGCTAGTTTCCAGATTGAATTAACGATAAATAAAGGACGCGGATATGTACCCGCTGACGAAAACAGAGATCCGAATGCAGACGTTCACGTTATTGCTATTGACTCTATTTTCACTCCTATACGTAACGTTAAGTATTTAATCGAGAACTTCCGTGTTGAGCAAAAGACGGACTACGAAAAGTTGGTTCTTGAAATAGCCACAGATGGTTCTATTCATCCGAAGGAAGCGTTGAAAGAAGCTGCTAAGATTCTGATTCATCATTTTATGTTGTTCTCAGATGAAAAGATTGCGATCGAGACAGTGGATACTGACGGCAATGAAGAATTCGATGAAGAAGTTCTTCACATGCGCCAGTTGCTTAAGAGCAAGCTAGCAGATATGGACCTTTCCGTTCGTGCTTTGAATTGCTTGAAAGCTGCAGATGTTGAAACATTGGGTGAACTGGTTAAATTTAACAAGAATGACTTGTTGAAATTCCGTAACTTCGGTAAGAAGTCGCTCACTGAACTTGATGAACTGCTTGAAAGCCTGAACCTTTCATTCGGTATGGATATCACGAAATATAAATTAGATAAAGAGTAAGTAAAGCGATGAGACATAATAAGAAATTTAATCATTTAGGTCGTACAAATACTCACCGTGAAGCAATGCTGTCTAATATGGCTTCTTCTTTGATCAAGCATAAGAGAATCTTTACGACAACAGCAAAAGCGAAAGCACTTCGTAAGTTTGTTGAACCTCTGATCACAAAATGTAAAGAGGATACAACTCACTCAAGACGTGTAGTATTTAGTACTTTACAGGATAAAAACGCTGTAACAGAACTTTTCAAAGAAGTAGCTCAGAAGATCGGCGATCGTCCGGGTGGTTATACCAGAATCATTAAGACTGGTAACCGTTTAGGTGATAACGCTGCAATGTGCTTCATTGAGTTAGTTGATTACAACGAAAACATGTTGAAGGATAATGCAACTAAGAAAACTACGAAAACAAGACGTTCTCGTAAAAAATCTACAGCTGCTGAAACAGCTGCTCCGGTTGCTGAAGCTCCTGCAACAGAAGCAACAGAAGAAAAGGCTGCAGAATAATTTCTGTAAGTTATATAAAACAAAGACAGCCGTCATTTTTATGACGGCTGTCTTTGTTTTGTATGGATATTAAATATCTTATTTAATATTTTCCAATGCTTCCTGTGCTGTAGCATTAGAAGGATCAATTGCCAGTATCTTATTCCAGTATGATTTGGAACTCTCCATATCTTGTTTAAGATAGTAATAATAAGCTAGATAGCGGTAACATTCCGTCAATTCATTACGATATTTGTCTTTATTTTTTTCCAGCATAGAAATACAGGTCTCATAATAGGGTTTAGCTAATCCCTGCTCTGTTTCCGGATCCAGTTGAGATTGTGTTCGCGCTTGCCATAAACTTCCCAGATGACTATCTGGTACACGTTCTTTTACTATAGCAAACAGGCTATCGGCTTTTGTTAAATAATTATAGGCTTCCAAGCTGTCTTTGGTCGCTGCTGAATAATAATATTTACCCAGTTGATAATAATCGGCCGCTTCCGATTCTTTACCTAATGACTCTATATACTGTGTATAGGCATTAATCGCCTCAGAATCTTTTTCACTATTACTGTATACTTCAGCAAGGTCTTTGTACACTTCTGTGTGAGCCGAGTTTTCTTTTATTGCTTTTAGCAATGCTTCTGCCGCTTTATCGTACTGCTTGGCTTTGTTGAGTAAGCGACCGTAGTATAAGTAATCCTGCCATATGTATTTAGCATCCGGATCATTGAAAAATGTATTGATTTCTTCAAGTCCTTTTTCATATGCTTTTGTTTCATAGTTATTATAAATGCATAGACGTTTTAACAGGAAATTATTGGGATCGATTGCCTGCCCTTCATTAATCACCTGACTTGCTTCTGCATATTGCTTGTTGAAGAACAGAGCAGATGCGTAATGAATCAGATTGTCAATAGAGTAAAGACCTCCTGCCATATATGTTTTATATGCAGCTACCGCTTTGGAGTATGTTCCCTGTAATGAATAAATATTGCCAAGTTGATTATAGGCGGGAAGATAATCCGGATAGTTTGTAATTACTTTTTGGAGCATTTCTATGGATAATGCCGGCTGAACGCCCTGGTAAACATTTGCGTATTTGAGATAAGCTTCTTTGCAGGAGGGATCGAAGTGAATCGCTTGTTCATATCTGCCGGCAGCATCTCCCGGTTTATCTTCACAGATTAACATATCGCCTTCATATATGTAAATAGCCGGATCATTGATGTTATACTTTTTGGCATTATCGAGGGCAGTCTTTGCTTCTGAATTCATTCCATAAGTTGAATAAGCTCTGGCAATGGCTACATAAACCGATACATTTTTCTTATCAACTTTGGTTGCTGTATCAAATGCTTTTTGGGCTGCCGCCTTGTCTGTTTTTAGTAATACTTTCCCTTCTCCCACCTTATTATAAGCGTAATCGGAAGAAACAGTCCAACCTTTTTGATAGTTTGTAAGGGCATCGGCTGTTTTTCCGGCGTCGAAGGCTATTTCTCCCAGGTAATAGAGCGCTTCTGCCTGTTCTGCGGGAGAACCGTTTAACTGTTTATTGAAAAGCTGGCTTGCAATCGTTGGTTCACCGGCTTTATAATAGGCAATTCCTTGTTGGTTATCTGCGTGAATAGCTATCGCTATCAGGCTTAATATGAGTATATATAAATTCTTTATCATAATGATTGATGTTTATAGGGTTTATAATTGATCTCTGACATTGACCAGCCGGACAGTTTGTGTAGCCGGAAGAATTCCGGATTTGAGAATGATCCGTTGTCCCCGGTCGCTGGTGATAAAGGTGGTAAAACCGGAAGCCAGTCCCATACGCGGTTCTGACAGGATCAGGTAAACGGACCTTGTCATCGGATATTCCTTTAGGGCTATGTATGCCTGATACGGTTTAAAGCTATTGGTAACGGTCGCTTTTCTGTATCGACTGACTGCCATCACTTTTATATCGTCCAGAAAACTCATACATGTTGAATCCAGTGGGTTACTGATCCAGTTTACTCCAATGATACCCAGTGCTCCCGGAGTTTTAGATACATAATCCATTACCTGCCGGTTATCTTTCATCGCATGAAGATTACCATTCAACGGTTCTCCGCCACAGATTGAATCAATAGCATAACGAACAGTTCCGGAATTCGGATTGTCGAATACCACTTCTATTTTTCCAGACTTATTATCCGTAGTAAACTCTTCCCAATCCTTGATCTTGCCTGTCAGTATATCTTTTAATACCGGAATGCCGATCAGAGAGTCTGTATTTTGTCTGTTTGTGATTAAAGCGATAGCATCGGTTGCGATATGAATACTTTTGGGAAATAGCTTTCTGCCGTTCATATATTCAGTCTCTTCCTGGGTTAGCGGTCGTGAAGCGATTGCCAACCGTGTACTGTCATGTAATAAGCGGTTGATCGTTTCTGTTTCACCGGAGAAGTAGGGAACTATACCAGCCTCTTTATAAAGACTTTCAAACACGGCGATCTCTTCTCCTATGATCGGAGTAAAGCAACCGTCGGAGGCAATTGCTATTACACCGCTCGTAGGAGTATCGTCCGGCGAATTACTATTTTTGCTGTTGCATGAAGCTAACACCGCTATACATATTATTATATACAATAGATTTCTCATCGTTTATTGTCTTTTACCAGCCTATATCCTCTGAATATTGTGTAACAAAAGAATAAGACACCAAATATCATCCGCATATAGAATGACATATTCTCGTTAAACAAGTTCGTGAAGATTAGAAGAAAAGACATGCCGAGGTATATCACAATCATGGATATACCCCAAACAAGCCTCATATTTATACACTTTACCTCCATCTTATTGCAATCTGAAGCGTACCGGGACAGTGAAATAGACCGGTACAGGTTTACCATTTTGTTTTCCCGGGACCCATTGCGGAAGAGACTTGATAACACGTATCGCCTCTTTGTCGCAGGATGGATCTAACTGTCTTAGGATCTCCACCTTGGTGACTTCGCCTGTCGGACTGACAACAAAACGGAGTGTGACTGTTCCTTCGATACCATTTTCAGCAGCAATTACCGGATACTTTAAATGAGTACTGATGTATTTCAACAGTGCTTCGTTCCCACCGGGGAATTGTGGCATCTGTTCTACAGCTACGTAAGGAGTCGTTTCCTCCTCGATCACTTCTTTGTTATCTTTCAGGTCGGCGATGTCGATTGCGTCTTCACTGTCAGAACCTTTTACATCGGCAACAGAGATAGCCAACTTGGATGTGGTCAGCTCTTCCTGTGTTTTGATCTCCTCTTCATCCCTTACATCTTTGTCCGCTTTGATGACAGGCGGAGTAAATTTGATTGTACTTTTCAGTACGGGAGGAGGAGGGGCCTCGATATTACGAATTTGATTTTCTTCCGGCACCTTCGTTTCCATCTGCAGGTTAGAAAGTGTTGTAACTTCCAGTACCTGCTCTTTGGTATGTTGCGGGATGACAGATTTGATTAAAGCCGGAATGGTCATTACCAGGATTGCTCCGATGGTAACGGCGATCAGGGCACGAATATGTCTGCGGGAAGAATTTTTGCGTAGCTCATAAGCTCCGTATTCTTTATTCTTTCCTTTGAAGATCAAATTGGTCCATTCCGGTGAGTTTAGATTTATATTATTAATATTAATCATGATCGTCATTTTTTATTCGCCTGGGCGATCTCCTTGGAAAGTTCGCCCCCGCTTTTTAGATTATCAACCAGGAATTTGTCTCCGTCAGTGATATCGACAATCGCATATTTACCTATGTTGCAAATCTGCATTTCGTCGAGTGCATCCACCAGGTCTTTGTAAGAAGCATCGTCGGTAGCTTTGATCAGTACGACCGGTGCGTCTTTACCTCCTTTTATTTCTGCGGCTTGCTTTTTGAACTCATCTTCGGAGATTTCTTTATTCAGCTTTTTTACTTTCAGTTCCGTGATCTTCTGTACGGCATAGGCGTTACGTTCCAAAAGAATGTTACGTAATCCGGTGGAAGAGAAGTCGGTCGTCTGCAGCGATTCAACATGTTCGTAATCCGGTTCGCCGAAATAGTAATACACCTTGCTGTCTTCACCCAGTATAAGAGTGATGGCTTTGGAGGCTTTTACTTTCGTCTGTTCGGCTTCCGTCACATGGTCTTTCGACGGCATACTGATCTCCATGGTCTGCGGTTTGCTGAGCGAAGTACAGAGCATGAAGAAAGTAATCAGCAACATGTTCATATCCACCATCGGAGTAAAGTCCACACGGATATTCACCTTTTTCTGTTTACCTTTCTTGCCGTCGCCTTTTCCTTTATCTGTATTTACTTCTGCCATAACGTTTGTTGTTTAGGCATTGTCAGGTACATTTTTGAGAGTAGTGATCAGGTTATACCTGTTTTCCCTCAAGTCCTGCAATGTGTTCATAATGTTCTTAATCTTCGGATAAGGAGTCTGTTGATCGGCTTTAATGGCAATCACCAGGTCACGGTTTACTTCGCGGGCATGTTGAACCCACGCTTTAAACTGGTTGTTGGTACTGTCGGCCGGGATTCCGTAGTTGACTATTAACCGGTCTTGTTCGGATCCCGGGAGATTCAGAAACTCCTGCATATTCTGGATAGGAACACCGAAGGAAGGAAGCAGACTGAATTCATATATTTCTTTGTCGGTAAAGTTTATACCATAATCTTTTCCCAGCATCTTCAATACATTTGCCTTATCTTCCTGTTTATCCAGGCTCATAAATACTTTCCCGTCCGGGTCTACCAGGATTGAAAGAATATTTGTTTCCGGTATTTTGATTTCGGAAACAGACCCCGGTGTCGTTACCATAACCGGTTCTTTCTGAATAAAGGTAGATGTCAGCATAAAGAAAGTAAGCAGCAATACCGTTACGTCACTCATTGCCGTCATGTCAATGAATGTACTTTTGCGTTTTACTATGATCTTAGGCATATGCTTCAGTGTTTAGCGGCGAATGTCTGTACGATAGAGAAGCCTATCTCGTCAATAGCATAGGTAATATTATCTATTTTACTGGTGAAATAGTTGTATGAGATGATGGCCATGGCACCGGTGGCGATACCTAAAGCCGTATTAACCAGCGCTTCAGAGATACCAGTAGACAAAGCAACGGAGTCGGGAGCACCTGCATTAGCCAAAGCGGCGAACGAACGGATCATACCTAATACGGTTCCCAGCAACCCAAACAAGGTACCTAACGTTGAGATCGTAGCGATGACAGGCAGGTTCTGTTCCATAGTCGGTAATTCCAGCGCCGTACTTTCTTCAATCTCTTTTTGAATGATGACCATCTTTTGTTCTTTTGTCTGGTCTGCTCTTTGTTCTACATCCGCATAGCGTGTCAGAGCTGCGTTAACGACATTGGCAACGGAGCCTTGCTGTTCTTTACAGGCTGCTTTTGCGGCATCCAGATTACCTTCTTCCAGGTCTTTCTTTATGGTCTGCACGAACCCCATCAATCCTTTTTTCCCTTTGGAGCGACTGATAGCGATGAAACGTTCTACACTTAATGTAATAACAGTCAATAGAAGAGTGATTACAACAGGAACTATATAACCCCCTTTATAGATCGTACCTGCATAATTTCCGGGAAGCGGATGGTTGTCAGGATTATTATCCATGAAGTTAGATGGATTACCCAGGACGAATTCAAAGAAACATACAGCCAGGATAAAGCAAACGATAATAACGATACCGGCTGATACGCCGTTGGATGTTTTTAATATAACAGATTTATTTGTTTTCATAATTTTGATATTATATTGGAGATAATAAACAGAAAATAATAGTCTGAGTGCACAAATAAGGGAATGTGCATTCGGATCATACCTTACAAAAAAGGCATAACCATCGATTACAGTTGTTTAATCTATAATATCAAATAACGAGTTTTCGTAAAACGTAGATCCAAAGATTTCCACATTTACGAAGCGAAGAGTAGTTTATGGTTTGAATAGTAGATAAAGTCTCTGATACTTTATATTGTATAGCTTGACCTTTCAGATGTAGGAGGAGAAGGTTTTTATTGTTGTTCGATAATTTGAACAGTCGTTCGTAGTTGTCAGAAGCCGATATAGTACGGGTTGTTATATCATGAGACTCGAGGGGTACTTTTCCTACTTCAAACTTCTTAAGCTCTATATCCGGAGAAGAGGAACTTTCGTCATCGTCCAGGGTACATTCTTGGACTATCGTTCCGCTATCTGCATTGAACGCAACCTCCTGGCCGGTAAGGACCAGAATAAGGAGTGTCAATATGGATAGAATCTTTTTCATAACCCAACCAAAAAAGGACTTTTGTGTTAAAACATTTGGCAGATGCAAATGGTTGAAACTTTTTAGGAAAAAATATCAACTAATTCTTATCGCAAATTTAGATAAAATATTGAATCGTAAAAGAAAGTATTCTATTTATTCATCGAAAAACTCTATGAGGACTTGGCAACAATCGACATGTAAACTTTGTTATATTTGTACTGAGTGAAAAATAATAGAATACTAAATATTTAGGTTATGAAAATTGAAAAAGTAATAGGTAGAGAAATCCTTGATTCCCGTGGAAATCCGACAGTAGAAGTAGATGTACTTCTTGAATGTGGTGCGTTTGGCCGTGCTGCTGTTCCCTCTGGTGCTTCAACCGGTGAAAACGAAGCAATCGAACTTCGTGATGGCGATAAAAAACGTTATAGCGGCAAAGGTGTTCTGAAAGCCGTCGATAATGTGAACAAGATTATTGCGCCTGCAATTATCGGTATGAGTGCTTTGAACCAGCGTGAGATCGACCATAAACTGATCGCTTTGGACGGAACAAAGACGAAGTCTAAGCTGGGAGCCAATGCCATGCTGGGTGTTTCGCTTGCCGTAGCTAAAGCTGCCGCCAATTATCTGGACCAACCGCTTTACCGTTATATCGGCGGAACGAATGCTTATGTGCTGCCTGTTCCGATGATGAATATTATCAATGGAGGCTCGCACTCCGATGCTCCGATTGCATTTCAGGAATTTATGATCCGCCCGGTAGGCGCGAAGAGTTTCCGTGAAGGTTTGCGTATGGGAGCCGAAGTATTCCACGCATTGAAGAAAGTCTTACACGATCGTGGTCTGAGTACTGCTGTTGGTGATGAAGGAGGTTTTGCTCCGGCTCTTAACGGAACAGAGGATGCACTGGGTTCTATTATGGCTGCAATTAAGGCTGCCGGATACGAGCCGGGTAAGGATGTAACTATTGCTATGGACTGTGCTTCGTCTGAGTTCTATGATAAGAAAGGAACTTACGATTATACCAAATTTGAAGGTCCGAATGGTGCAAAGCGTACAGCTGCCGAACAAGTATTATATCTGACCGAATTAGTAAATAAATATCCGATCGACTCGATCGAAGACGGTATGGATGAAAACGACTGGGAAGGTTGGAAGAAGTTAACCAAGGCTTTGGGTGACCGTATTCAGCTGGTGGGTGATGACTTGTTTGTTACAAACGTAGAATTCCTCAAAAAAGGTATTGAAGAAGGTTGTGCCAACTCTATCCTGATCAAAGTAAACCAGATCGGTACATTGACCGAAACACTGGATGCTATCGAGATGGCTCACCGTAACGGATATACTTCTGTAACTTCACACCGTTCAGGAGAAACGGAAGATGCTACGATTGCCGACATCGCTGTTGCTACTAATTCAGGACAGATCAAGACCGGTTCGTTGAGCCGCTCAGACCGTATGGCTAAGTATAACCAGCTGCTTCGCATTGAAGAAGAATTGGGCAACCTGGCTGTCTATGGCTATAAGACTTACAAAAAGTAAGAAATAGATTTGATATATATTTGAAAGCCTCCCTGGTAGAATTATCAGAGAGGCTTTTTATGTATATGCAGATTTATCCTTTAGTGCTTTATACCTTGTATGGTCTTTGTCCCTTCCTCAGTAGAAAGCCTGAAGATATAAACACCAGTGGATAGGCTGCTGGTGTTCAGAGTGTTGTTCGGATGTTGTATTTTCCGTACCAGTTTGCCATCTGAAGAATAAACTTCCAACACCTTTACCTGCTGGTGATTTTGTATCTGAACTTCTTCGCTGAATACACGAGGGTGAATATCTATTTCCTCTTTAACCGGTGTCAGTTCGTTGCTGACGCTTGTTTCTATTCGGGCACTGACGGGAAGACTTTCCTCTTTTCCATAGAGGGCCGATACCTGAAACAGCGATACGTCGGAGATTCTGTTTTTGACCGTATATTGTGTTTGTGAGCCCGGCAGTGTCGCTAGTGGAGATTGATCCTGATACACCTTATATTCCGTCAATTCAGGGAAAGCTGTGATCAGGGAACTTTCGGGCAAATCAGAAACAACATTTGATCTTTTGACTGACAACCGACGTGTCTCCGAGGGTTCGGCTGGAGTAACCGGTATGCGTCGCATACCGGTTGCCGTATAGTTTGAAGTTAATTCACCATCTTGAGATGAAATGTTAATGGCCAGGAGTGTATTGGCATTTAACTCCTCCTTTGCGAAAGTTTTCCATTCTTTTCCGTCTAACGAATAAATATTTCCTTTTCCATCTATTGCCGGTCCCTCATCAACGAAAGCCGGATAAACGTCATTGCCATATTCTTTCACATGGATGGCTACCAGTAGCTCCTGATTAGAATCGATTACAAAGGGAGTTTTGAGTTTGACCGAATTGAATTTGTCAGGATCGGATTCGATGACATCTTCTTCATAGATACGATTTCCTTGCTTGATATATATACCGTATGTCACATTCGATACCGGATAGATGCAGACGTGTGTAATCGTTTTCTTATGCACGGGGGACAAGTCGCTCGTATCCCATTTTTGTGCGAAATAGAAAGGTTCCCCTCGTAATCCGTATTGATTGTAACGGCTTGACGTACCCCATCCTGCTAACTGATCGTATAAGGGAGCCGACCATTTCAATAAAATATCTCTGTTGTCTGTTTCCTGATATGTCAGATCGGCGGGGCCTTTATAGTTACTTCCTATCGTTTCCCCCGTTTGCGTCATTCCATACAGCGTGGTTACTCCCGTTTGCAATGGGTCAAGCCAGAGATCCATCCGGCCTGTATTGTTTTCGCTGTATTTATTCCAGTGGAAGGATAATTTGCCATATAGGTTTATGCCTTCGGGGTCTTCGCAACTGGAGTTACCTCCGCTCAATGTCCCGATGATTAATCCATTACTGTTGAACAGCGGTGAACCGGAAGAACCGCCTTCGGTTACTCCGTGTCCGTTGGGGGTTGCATCGTAGATGACATTCCAATGAGCGTTTTTCGCTCCTGTTTGCCATGTGTCTCTATTCTTCCAGGTTGCTGATTCTGTGGGATATTTACCGTAAGTGGATATCTTCATATAATCGCCTGCCGGATGGTGAATTCCGACTCCGGAGAGAGAAGGTTTGTTTATACGATCCCATCCATTGAAAAACACATCGTAATCGTCCGGTATATTCTGATTCAATAACAGGAGCAGGCCATCTGAACCGTATTCGACAGGGATAGCTACTTTTCGGGTACAACCGACCATGGTTTTGATCGGAAGGATCGGTGATTCGTTATCGCAACCCGAGTGTTCTTCGTGAAAATAAAACAACCATTGATTCAGCTCTTCGTCGGTAGCCTCCTTTGTTCCAGACATATTCTGTGAGCAGTGGAAGGCACTTAATACATAAGGCTTTTTATCTTTCGCTGTGTTATTTATCAAAGAAGCAGAGCAGATATAGGTGGCATCGTCTATCAATTGTATCATCTGAATGATTCCTTTCTTTTGGAGTTGCCAGCTGTCTCCCTCTTCGCAATTGATGTTAACCTGGCAAGGACCTGACTGACCGGCACCGGGGACTTCAATGGATAAGTGGTTGTATCCGTATCCTACCTTGTCGATTCGCAGAAGCACTTCTTTTCCAGAGGGGGCGGGTACATATTCCAGTACAGCTTCATCACCTGCGATAAGTTCGGTTGCAAAAGCTCCGTTCTGAGGATGTGTACGGTTAGTATAGGCTCCCAATACCTGGGTTTTGTTTGCATTGTAAATATACAATTTGCCTCCTTCCGGAATGTAGAAGTCGGAATAATAGAAGATCAGGGCAATTGCATCTTTCGCCTGCAGATGTAACTGCCATACTTGCTGACCATCAGGTAAGGTGATCCAGTCTCCGTCGTTCGCTATGTTGAAGTCGGTGTCGATTACTTTGGCAATACACAGCGGAGCACCTTGGCTAACATGCCATGCATCGACAGCTTTTAGGTCTTCGACACTGAAATTTACCGGGATTTGTATGGCTTGCTCTGTACTTCGCAAGTTTGATTTGAACTGGAAACTAGGCGGCAGGCCTCCCTCGCTGATCTGTGCCTGTAAATTAATGACTGTAAAAAGACAAAAAAGGCATATAGTCAGTTGTCGTAAAAGTCGGTTGCAAAGATTCATAGAATCGATATTTTTATATTAATATTAATGTGTATAATTCGGATCTCTTATCGACCGGAGTGTTCAAACTCAAGACGATACTGGTAATTCTTTACAAAGATAAAAGTTTCTATAAAGGATATTATAGATCGTTCTCTTTTTCTTGTTGTTTTATTTGTTGTATACAGTTTGGTGCCGGGTATTGAGGATTAAGCAATTTTATCCTGTATATTAATCGTTAAGCATATGACTTTTAACCGTTTTTCTTATGACTTTGATATAAGTAAGGTCTCTGTTTTATTTTTGTAAGGCATGGGTTACATATGTGTATTGTGTACTTTACGAAAAAGAAAAGCATGCATTACCTGTAAAGATGTACGGACTTTTACATTTAATACCAGGAAGGTTGTCTTTTAGATGGTGGGAATAACGATCTTAATCGTTTAGAACTGAAAAAACATTCCCGGCATGTCAATCTGATAGATATGCCGGGATTGAATTATAAATTGTAAATCAACTCTTTACTTATAGTTGGGCGAACCATTCGCGGATCGCATCGATCAGAATCTGATTCTCTACTGTTGTCTGGGTGGACAGGCGGATATACGTTTCATCCAGTCCGCGGAAGTTGGATGCATCGCGGATCAGGATACCATAATTGTCCCATAAATACTTTTTCAGTTCGGCTGCTGTCCCTTTTTTCAGGCGGACAAGGAAGAATGTTGTGGCCGTCGGTATCACTTCCAGATTGTCGAATTTATTCAGCTGATAGATCAGTTCGGCTGTTTCACGTTGCCATTTGCGGATAGGCAGGGTGAACTGAGCCGGATGAATCAGGATGTATTTGCTGGCTTCGAGTGCGATGGCATTGACCGACCAGGGGATGATATATTTGTTTACTTCCGCTGCTATTTCAGGAGAAGCGACCAGATAGCCGATACGTAATCCTGGAATATTGTATGCTTTCGATATAGACTGGATCAGGATCAGGTTCGGGTTGTTCTTTACGTCGGATGGTTTCAACATGTCTTCTGTCGTAAAGGCGACGTAAGCCTGGTCGATGATAAACTTTGTATTGCGGTTAGCTGCGATCAACCTCAGAAGCTCAGAACGGTGAAGCAGTTTTCCGTCCGGATTGTTAGGATTACATATCCAGCAGAAATCCTGTCCTTCCAGAGAAAGTTCCGAAAGATCATCGGAGGTAGAGAAGAAATTGATTTCATGTTCATGCAGGCGGCAAGCATCTTCATATTCCGAGAATGAAGGTACGGCAATGGTGGATTTAGCCCCTTTCCATGCCTGGGCGATCAGATAGAAGGCAGTGATCGAACCGTTTGTCACCACTACATTTTCTTCTTTTATTTCATACCGGCGGGCAAGCAGTCTTTTCAGTGATGCAGCATCCGGCTCCGGATAACGTGTCAGTTTACTGAACTGTTCATTAAGATGTTCCTTGAGTTTATCAAGGTTAGCACCGTGCCATACGTTAGAACTGAAGTTTATCTTCACTTCATTCTGCGAATTGTAAAAGTCATCACCGTGTCCGAATAGCATACTTTATTTGTTTTAGTAATTAATGTTGTTATAATAAGGTGGTGCAAAAATACTAATCTTTTTGGCTTTTCCTATCAATCGCCTTATAGATTGCATCCTGTATGCGTGTACGGATATCTAAGGCGCTGAGTTTGTTGTTGGCCCGTGACGGATTAACCCTGTTGCAGAGGAATATATAAAGTAACTGATTATCCGGGTCCACCCAGAAACAAGTTCCGGTAAAACCTGTATGGCCATACGTCGAAGGCGGTGTCAGGTTACTGCAGGGGGAACCTTTGTGCGTTCCGACGGCAGGCTTGTCGAAACCCAGTCCGCGGCGGCTTGTCGGGCTTTTGCTTTGAGTGAAAAGGCGGCAGGTTTCTGCTGACAAGTATGGTTCGTTGCCGTATGTGCCCTGGTTCAGGAAAAGCTGTAAAACTTTCGCCAGGTCGTTGGCATTCGAAAACAGTCCGGCGTTACCGGATACACCTCCCTGGAAGGCGGCAGCCTCGTCATGTACATAACCGCGTAATAACTGGCGGCGTACGAACTGGTCATTCTCGGTTGGGACGATTTGCAGGCTGTCCATTCTTTGGAGTGGGTTATAGGTCGTGTGCCAGGCTCCCAACCGGCTGTAGAAATCGTTATGAAGCAACTGGTCCATCGGCTGTTTCATCTGATTTTCCACCATCATTTTCAGCATGATGAAGTTGACACAGCTATATACGTACTTTCCGCGTGTACCGAGCCGTGAGTCTTTTATATCCTGCATGATACTATCTTTGAAAGAGTCGTGCAGGTAGAAGTTGCGGGCGACTTCGGTGGTAAATCCCGGCTTTTGGGTGGAAGACACCAGTTCCGGCAAGTATTTGAAGTCGTTGCGGACATAGGTCTTGGCATCGAAGCGTACCGGATGTGTAGCATTCTTTTCGCGGCTGTAAAGACTGCCTTTATAGCTGTCTTTATCAATTGCATCCAGGTAAAAGTTGATTGTGGAGATAACCCCCGACTGATGATAAAGCAGTTCCTTTATATTCAGGTCTTTTTTATTGGAGTCCTTCAATTCAGGAATATAATCCGATATTTTGTTATTGAGGGTGAACTTCTTTTCATCGTAGGCTTTCATTACCGCTAATAATGTACCTGCTGCCTTGGAGGCAGAGGCGAGGTCGTAGACGGAATTTTCTTCTACTTGCTGTTTCTGGTCGTAATCAAAATAGCCGAATGATTTATCGTAAATGATCATTCCGTCTTTAGCTACCAGTACCTGACAGCCGGGATAGGCTTTTTGTTCGAGTCCGTCTTCAGCAATCGCATCGATAACGTCCAGACGTACGGCATTGGCTCCGACTTCTTCCGGTTCATGGTAGCCGAGCCGTGTCTTTTCAGTAAAGATACCCGAACCGGCATGGAATAGTCCGGGAATCGTGACAGGCAGCTTGCCTTTGGCCGGGACTCCTCCGAAAATGACTTGTGCAGCATATTCCTGTGCAAGAGGGGTACCTTCGTATCCCATGACAACCGCTTTGGCCTTCATGATGGAACTCTTATATTCTTTACAGGAATAAGGCAGGGTAAAGAAAGCGAAGACTACTTCTTTTTTGGTGGTTAACTGACGGAGTAACAGACTTTCGGGGATACGGACAGTATGTATGCCGCAGATGATTACATCGTATTTTTCCAGTTGTTTATAGATGTTCTGAACTTGTGCGGCAGTTGAATTGCGGCTGATGCTAAAACAAGCAACACTGTCATAGCGTCCCAGCATTTCCTGAAACTCATTTCCGACGGATGCACCGATAGACAAAGCTGCAATCTTTTTTTTATCCAATTGTTTGAGCGGAACTATATTCTCTTCGTTCTTCAACAAAGTGATTGCTTCCGCGTTGAGCTTGGCTGCCAGCCAGGCGGCATGCGGTGAGTTCAGTCGTTTGCTTAACCCTTTCGTGTCGACCGGACGATAGTTGTTCAGTCCGGTAATATATTTATATTGAAGGATTTTTATGCATTTAGCCTCAATGTCTTCTATGCTGAGGATACCTTCGTCGATCGCTTCTTTGACAGCGGTAAAGTCATTGATCGGAGCTGCCGGTGCCAGCAAAATATCATTTCCAGCCAACAACGCCTTCACCGACGGGTTATCCGATTTGCGGGTGGTTGCACCTTTCATAGCGAGTGCGTCAGTGAAACACAGACCTCTGAAGCCCAGCTCCTCTTTCAGCAGTCCGGTGACGATAGGGCGGGAGAGGGAAGAAGGCAGGTTACGGGTTTTATCCAATGCCGGGATATAGAGATGTCCGGTCATGATCCCCGCATAACCATCATAGATATATCGTTTGAAAGGATATAGTTCGACACTGTCCAGACGTGCCCGGTCGTGGTGGACGGCCGGTAACGTGTTATGTGAATCTTCCGCTGTATCGCCATGTCCGGGAAAATGTTTGGCAACGGAGATGATGCCTGCACCTTCCAGTCCGCGGGCATACGCAATTCCCTTGTCGGCCACAGCCCGCGGATTCTCACCGAAAGAGCGCAGGCCGATGACCGGATTGTCTGTATTGCTGTTCACATCTATGTCTGGGGCAAAGTTTATTTGTATCCCCATCTCTTTGCACTGGCGGGCTACTTCCCGGCCATATTCAGTGATCAGTTTATCATCTTCGATAGCTCCCAGCATCATGTTCTTCGGGAAACGGGTCGTTCCGCTAAGTCGCATGGACAGCCCCCATTCCCCGTCCAGCGAAACGAACATCGGGACACGAGATGCTTTCTGCAGCCGGTTGGTCACTTCCGCCTGGGTGATCGGATTCCCTTTATGGAAAAGGATCCCGCCGACCTTTATCTCATTCACATACCGCATCAGCCGTTGCATATTGCGGTTCTCCGATTTCGGTTCGGCGATGACCATAAAGAGTTGCCCTATCCGTTCGTCGTAAGTCATTGTATCGAATACGGAATCAACCCAGTGATTCATTTTTGCCTGATCGACGTTGCGGTACATATTGGGTATAGTCTGTGCTTTGGCAGTCAGTAAACACACAGAGCAAAACAGTATTGTAAGTATCTTCCTCATCTTCACGTAATCATTATTATTCTCCAAAAATAAACAAATCTGCCGAGGTTTTATACGAGTGACGCAAATATTCTTCAATCTATTTGCGTATCAAATAAATCTTTCGTTACTTTGCATCCGCTTTGCGCAATCTCTGTCGGGACAGGTCGCCCGTTATATTGCGTTTCATTTTAAATTACAATTAAAAAGCTATAAAACAATGGATTTAATTAAGATTGCAGAAGAAGCGTTTGCTACAAAGAAGGAGTATCCTTCATTCAAGAGTGGTGACACTATTACAGTAGCTTACCGTATTAAAGAAGGTAACAAAGAACGTATCCAGCAGTACAGAGGCGTAGTGATCCGTATCTCAGGACATGGTGACAAGAAACGTTTCACTGTTCGTAAGATGTCTGAAAACGTTGGTGTAGAGAGAATTTTCCCGATCGAATCACCGTTCATCGAAAGCATCACTGTTAACAAGCTGGGTAAAGTACGCCGTGCTAAATTGTATTACCTGCGTGCTCTTACAGGTAAGAAAGCAAGAATCAAAGAAAGAAGATTCTAATCCGTTTGGATTTAATTGCCATACAAAAAGCCATCCGATTTATTCGGGTGGCTTTTTTGTTGGATACAGGTTTCATTGGAAAAGGGACGTTTCACCGATGTTTTTGTCCGTTTCGTCGATAGGAATTTTTCATGTAAGCGGGGAACGTTATCTTTACGTCCTATAAATTAGTCCTGTATGTTACGTTCCGGAAAGAGTGAGTTGTTGATTGGTTTTACAATATCCGTACTATTGACCCTTTTTGTCAATTTCCCGATGTTGATGCGTAGTTATGATCATGCGGTCAATATGACGAATGACAAATATATGATGGCGCCTCCTGTACTGTTGCATGGTTATTTCTTTTATTTCCCTTTGGTTTGGTTTTTCCTGTTTGCCTTCATTCTTTTTATGGTGGATGTACAGATGTATAAGGTGGGGGATAAACTGTTGAAGCTAAAAGAATATAAAGTAGTCTTGTTTGCCGGGGCAGTCAGTTTTCTTGTCGGGCTGGGGCTTCTGACGGTCTACCCGTTTGCCCAGAGTGAATTTCTGGCGCAAGATATGGAGATTCACGAGTTTATTATAAAGGATGTCCCGAATGTGAAGGTATCTTCTTCCGATAAGATCATACCGGGATACGGGCGGCCTGTTTCGAAGGCGAGAGACCGGATGGAGACTGTAGCCATTAGCCGGATGGCATCACCTCCCTTCTTTTTTCATCCGCAACTCACGGAGCATCTGTTTGTTTTATTGACCGTACTTCTGAGTGTGCTCCTGATCCGTCTACTCAGCGGTAAACAACAGATGATGCTGGAATATGAACAGTTGAAAACGGAAAAGCTGCAAACATCATACAACGCCCTGATGGGACAGATCAATCCCCATTTTTTCTTTAATTCACTCAATGGTCTTAATTCGCTGATCCGTAATGGAGAAAAGGAACAGACACTGACTTATCTGGATGAACTGTCGAATGTATTCCGGTATATCCTCCAAAGCAATAAGAAGGAAATGGTTACGCTGGCAGAAGAATTACAGTTCGTAAAAGCCTATACTTATCTGCTGGGGGTACGCTATGAAGGCAAACTGTTTTTTTCCATACAGGCCGAACCGGCCCTGCTACTTTGGTCGCTTCCTATCCTGAGCGTACTGCCGTTAATTGAAAATGCAGTCAAACATAATGTGATCAGCAAGCAGTATCCGTTGCAAATCGACATTTATACTACAGGGGAGAACATGTTGGTGGTCTCCAATAAAGTTCAGCCGAAGGTTGAGGAGGAACACAGTAGCGGTATCGGCTTAAAGAATCTCTGGGGGCGTTACCGTTTGCTGACCGGTAAAGATATCAATATCTCCAACCGGAAAGAATATTTCAAAGTGTCCCTTCCTTTATCGAATAAACCGGTATGAATAAGCTCCAGATTATTATAAACCAAAATAGATCGTATGAATGCTGTAATAATAGAAGATGAAACGGCTGCGGTAAGCACCCTGAAAGCGATATTGGCTCAAAACTCCATTATCCCGATCGAAATAGTAGCGGAACTGGAAAGTATAGAAGAAAGTGTGGTCTATTTCCATACGGCCCCTCAACCGGATATCATCTTTATGGATATCCATCTGGCAGACGGTTCCGCTTTTAAAATATTCGAACAGGTCGAGATCGAAGCCCCGGTTGTTTTTACTACGGCCTATGATGAGTATGCTTTGCAAGCCTTCCAGGTGAGCAGTATCGACTATCTGTTGAAACCCGTAACGCTTACTTCACTGGAACGTGCCTTGAGCAAACTTCGCCTGTTCAGTCCCGAGGAACGCCTGGCCCATATCCGGCAGACCAACGATGTCATACAGGGACGCCATGTGATCAAAAGTTTGCTTATCATGCTGACAGATAAGTTTTATCCTTTGCAGGTAAAAGATATCCTGTATTTCTATACGGCAAATGAAAAAGTGACGGCTTATACCTCCGATGGCAAACAGCATCCGGTAGACCGTACGTTGGATGCCTTGGGCGATCAACTCGACGAGAGGCATTTCTTCCGGGCAAACCGCCAGTTTATCATCTCCCGGAAAGCGATTAAAGATATCGACTTGTGGTTCGGAAGCCGTTTGTCCGTCAATCTCATTTTGCCTATTCCCGAACGTATCATTATCAGCAAGACAAAGACCCCTGTTTTTAAGAAATGGATACTGATGGAAGAGTGAACGGATGAAATACTGCATCATTCCGGTAAATTTTTTCGCCCCGCCCCTTTGGGCGATTCACCGACTAAGTTGTACCATTTATCGGCCCTTAACCTTTGTTCACCGAACTTTCTTATTTATTTGTAGCATAAACTTAAAAGATACGGAACTATGTTGAAATGTATTACTTTCGATGGGGATGCTTCTACGTTGAACGCCTTGATGGGCTATTTTGAGAAGTTGGATAAAGCATTGGCGGATGTGCATGATGTATTGCACAGGGAACAAACCGAACAACCCGTTTTTGTTCGGGAAGGAAGTAAGATCATTCGTCTTCGCAGGGAAGATATCCTTTTCCTGGAGGGCTATGGCGATTATGTGAAGATTCACCGTACTACGGGCAAGCCACTCCTGTCGCAGGTAAGCCTGAAACGTTTTGAGGAAAATCTGGCGGACGGTTTGTTCTGCCGGGTACACCGTTCCTATATCGTATCTCTCTCGCATATCAGCTATATTGAGCGGAAGCGGATACGCATCGGTGACGAACTGATTCCGATCAGCGACTCTTACCTGCCTGCATTGATGGGGCGGTTGGCCTTACAGGAATAAGGCTGTCAGCTCCTGATAACTAAAAAGATTCTATAAAAATGTAATTTGAGGAACAATGCCGTAATCCTGTCTGTTTGGATGAAAATTAAAAAACAAATAGACTATGAATTACGGCATTAGTGTTCTGTTCAGGGCGATACCTCTGCTGATGGCCCTGTTTTGTTTCGGTTATGGATGGTTCGTTCTGGCGTATGGAACAGACCCGAGTCGGTTTGTTGCAGGCCCGGTGATATTCTCCCTGGGAATGATCTGTATCGCACTGTTCTCGACTGCGGCAACGATTATCCGGCAGATCATCCATACGTTTGGGCAGATAAGCCGGTATGCGCTTCCGGCACTGGGGTATTTGTCAGCCCTTCTGACCGTGATGGCGGGGAGCTGTATCATGCGGTCGCCCGATGCATCTTCCTTTGTTGCCGGCCATGTGATTTGCGGGGTAGGGTTGATCACCGCCTGCGTATCGACTACGGCAACTTCTTCCACCCGGTTTACGATGATTACCGTCAATGCGAAAAAGACGGACCATGATGTTCCGCCCGAAGCTTTTACCCGTGCTCAGGGGCTGACCCTGATCGCCATTGCCGGCCTGATCGCGCTGGTTGCCTGGGTGTGGGCCTTTTGGTTGTTGGCCGGGAGTGATCGTGGTTCGGAATATTTTGTAGCAGGGCATGTCATGATCGGCCTGGCTTGTATCTGTACCAGCCTGATTGCTTTGGTAGCGACGATCGCCCGGCAGATCAGGAATATTTTTACACCCACCGAACGGGAGTTCTGGCCGGTTATGGTATTGATCATGGGAAGTATTTGTGTTGTCTGGGGGATTATCCTGATCCTGGCAACTGCTAATCCGGCAAACGGGACGACCGGTTATATAATGATAGGGCTGGGACTGGTTTGTTACAGTATATCCAGTAAAGTGATTTTGTTGTCGAAGATATGGAGGCACGAATTCAAATTGTCCAACCGTATCCCGTTGATACCTATTTTCACGGCATTGACTTGTCTGTTCCTCTCCGCATTTCTGTTTGAACTGGGTTCGGTTCATGCTTACTATTTCGTCCCGGCACGTGTGTTGGCCGGTCTGGGAGGCATTTGCTTTACCTTATTCTCGATTGTCAGTATTCTGGAAAGCGGGACGTCTTCAAAGTAATTTACTACTGATGAATATTACTTCTCCGGCACTATAGTGTGACGTGTGCTGACACAATAGTGTGGCATGCACTGACACTATAGTGCTATCCCTGTTATCACAGGCATGCCGGATCGGCGGCTCTACTCTCCGGATCAGGGGCATTCCTGTGATAAATTATAACTTCAGTTTATAGAATAACTCGCTCAATGTATATGAAACCGTTACTCCGAAGGCTTCCCGTCCGAACACATTATTTTTCAGTTGTGTGCGGTCATAATAAAAAGCTGCATTGATACGTCCGTTCATTACCGGCAGTCCCATTCCTGCACTCACCCGGTACGAGTAACCGGTCTGTCCGTTGATCTGCATGTAGGGAGTCGATAGATCTACTCCGGCTTTGTACGTGATCCGTTTCCAGTAACTTCCCGACGTATATCCGTCCGGGAAATAGCTGATACCCATTTTCAACTCATGCGAATCTTTGAACTTTACCCGGCTGTCGCCCGATGAGAGACAGCTGTATTGGTGGAGGCTGTAGTCGAGGGCATACGTCCATTTCTTATAAGCCAACGAACCTCCAACTCCGAAATATTGCGGCAGGTATTGCGTCGTATTCTTCTTGCTTTGTTCTGTCTCGTTGCTGCTGTAAGTAATGGCGATCGAGTTTTCCAGTTTCAGCCGTTGTTTATATCCGTAGACAGCCCCTACCGTAAAGGATGCATCGCGGTTGAGTTGGCGGTGATACTGTAATCCGAAGTCGGCATAGAAATTATGTGTGTACATTCTGTTTTCAACTGAAATGTCGCTTTGGCTTTCCGTGAGTTTCGTGTTGCCGAATATGTAACTTACATTGACACCGACCGAAAGGTTTTTAGTCAGCATGAAGGCGTTTGTCAGGTAGACTTTGGAAAGTCCGCCATATCCTTCGAATATACTGGTATAGTATGAATCGGGCGATCCTTCCAGCGGTTGTGTACTCTGGAAATAATAACCGACCGATGAATAAGGTGTCAGGCCGGCTGCCATATACCAGCGGGGAATAATGCGTCCAGCCAGGGAAAAGGCCGATACATTACCGGTGAAGGCATGGCTGCTACCGCTTTTCGACCGGTAAGATTCGCTTTTCAGGAATGCCGAAGTCTCGGCAAAGAGGCGGAGCGTGTCGAGTCCGGTCAGTCCGGCCGGGTTTTCCGTATTGATCAGCCAGGCATCGCGCATACCGGTCGATACGCCTCCCATAGCAGAATTGGAACCATATAAACCCGTTACGATCTCACCGAGTCCGAACATCGAATAAGGCGAGGAGGTCATAATGTTTTGAGCATTGGCAGTTACGACCGGCAGAAAGAAAAGGATCAGATATTTAATAACTTTCATATATTTTGTAGATTAGCTGTAAGACAATAGGAGAACGGCCCTGCTGGTCACTGAAAGTCAGGTTGCGGAACGATGTCGTATAAGTGTCTTCATTGAACACCAGTTGCAGGTTGTGTTTGTACATCCCGAAAGCTCCCAGTTCCTGTTGCATAAAGTCTGTGATATCGAAATAGTAATAGGTGTTTTCGTCGTATGTGTCGTCTTTCACTAAAGTACCGCTTTGTACGGCTGTTCCCAGATAATCCGTTACGGCATCGGTGACAACATTGTTCTCATCGGCGATATAGAGATAAATACTGTCGGGGAGTGCGTTGGTTCCGGAGAACGTGCCGGGTTCAGGGTAGATTTTCAGCAAGGCACTTTCGATAGCAACCTGTTCACCTTGCATCAGGATGTTATTGATAAAAGGAAATTCCAGACGCGTGTACCATCCCAGACCACCGAAAAGAACGCCTCGGTTATCAAGTAAGGCAGACGGTATCTCTTTCTGCCCTGCCGGAAAAGGTTCCATAATTGTACCTGTGCGGTCGTGGTCGATATGGTTGAACTGGGTAGTCGTGTTAGGGGTGAATGTCAATACCTGTTCATTCTCCTTTTCGTCGATGATGTGGTAATGAAGGACCAACGTCGCCGAACTGTCTGCAACCTGGAAAGAGAGCAGCGACTGGTTGCCCGTAACTTCCGGTATGACGACGAGCCCTTTGAAGTAATCTTCAAAATAGTCGGAGCTGACCTGGATATCCCTTTTGTGGAAACGGGTCAGAAAATCCTGTCCCATCTCATCGGGCAGACGTACCAGTAGCTTTTCCCCGCTTTGGGGCCGGGGGATGAACGTGCTGGTGGCCAATGGCTCTGTTTCGTAGGCGAACGATGAGGTGTTATAGAGATAACCGTTATCGTTCAATCTCACTTTTTCGGTCAGCTTATGTATGTTGATCCGTTGAGCCGGCAAGGTGTCACCTACATAATATCCTCCGTAATTAAAAGAAAGGACCAGTGAGTCGAGTACTACCTGGGCATCGATATCGGTCGTGTATGACGGGCAGTTATAAGCCACATAGCTGGAGGAGGATATTTTGCCCCATACAGGATGAGTGTATTCACCTAACATGACAAGAGATTTGCCGGAAGTCTCCAACGAGTCGATCAGCAGGGCGGTAACCGTCACTGTGCTGGTGTCCGTACTGATGTTGCGGAAAGCCGAGTCGACTAATCCGTTACCATACTTATTACTCTCGTCATAGCAGGATTGGAAAAGGCTGCCGGCCATAGCCAGGCATATCCATAACAGAAAAATGTTTCTTTTCATATTATTATATACTGTTCAATTGACCGCACAAAGAACCGGATTCAGTCTTTTTCATGCAAGAATAACCTGCCAATGCCCCGGATTTCTCTGTTAATGGCCTGATTGCACAGATTAGCCGGTAACAGGTCCGGTATAAGGCCCAAAAAGGATTTTACCTTCCTGAAATCCCCATTCATCGGATAGGAAAGGCTGTTTGTCGATTTAATTTGCCGGATTTTGAGATACTTTATTCTTTTGCATCCGTAAACAGTAACACGTTATATGATGACACAAAAAAGACTATTTCTGTTCCTGCTGGCCTTGCTGCCTCTGGTAATGATATCCTGTGGGGATGACGATGATGATGATTTGATAGGAAAGTGGTATCGCGTATCCGATTTCGACGGTTTGGCCCGTAGTGATGCCTCCTCGTTCTCTATCGGGAATAAGGGATATCTGGTCTGTGGATTTGATGGAACAAACCGCTTGTCGGATTTATGGGAGTATGATATGGACCGGGATACCTGGACACAGAAAGCAAACTTCCCCGGTACGGCGCGTAACTCGGGAGTTGCCATGACGGTTGACGGTAAAGGGTATTTCGGAACCGGATATGACGGATCGAATAAGCTGAGCGATTTCTGGGAGTATGATCCTACCGCCAATAGCTGGACACAAAAAGCTGATTTCCCCGGCGGTGCACGTTATGATGCTGTCGCTTTCGGTGTAAGCGGCAAAGGATATATCGGTTGTGGTTATGATGGGAATTATCTGAAAGATTTCTATGCGTTTAACCCCGGTTCCAACAGTTGGCAACAGATCGTCAGCATCGGCGGAACCAAACGGCGCGGTGCAACCAGTTTCGTGATGAACGATAAAGCATATATTTGTTGCGGAACGAATAACGGTACCTATGTGGATGACTTCTGGATGTTCGATCCCTCGACAGAGACATGGACTCAGTTGCGCGACATAGCCGATACCTCGGATGAAAGTTATGATGATGATTATAATATAGTACGAACGAATGCATCGGCTTTCGTTATCGACGGGGCAGTTTATCTGACCTGCGGGGAAAGCGGGAGTATACGTTCCGACACGTGGAAATATTATCCTGCAACCGATTTGTGGGAGAATGTAGCCAAGTTTAAAGGTACGGCCCGTACAGTTGCTGTTTCTTTTTCCAATGGTGAAAGGGGATTTGTGGCGACGGGAAAGAGCAGCACTTACCGTTTTGATGACATTTGGGAACTTCACCCTTATGAATACGACGATGATGATTATTAAAGGTAGAAAGGCTCTTTGGGGCCTGGTGCTGTTACCGGTACTTATTTTATTTCTTTATTTCCGTCATGGAGATGTGGGGTCTCCCGACGGCCGGCAACCGGAGTTGCAAACGTTTCAATTGGAGGATGGCTGGGGCTATCAGATCGTGATGAACAAGAAGGTGTTGATATATCAGCCCTCCATTCCTGCAATTGACACGCTGAGGTCTTTCCCGGATGAGGCCAGTGCCCGTAAGATCGGTTCGCTGGTCCTGGAAAGGCTTAAAAATAACAAGGATTTTTCAATAACAATTGGTGATATTGAACATTCACTCTCTGATTTAGAAACAAACGATAATTCAACGTGAACGTCGGAAAGGGTAGCCAGTGATGGTCACCCTTTCTTTTTGTAAAGACAATTACTGCTTGTGCGTCTGAATGGGTTTTACCTTTTATAATAGTCTGTTCATCGGGAGATTAGTCCTGTTGGTCGATTTTATTTGTGCGTAGGTAAGATACTTTGTTCTTTTGTATCAGTAAATAGAAGAAGTGGTATGAATGTATTTGAGAGGTTGTTTCTATTGCTGTTGACCATGTTCTCCGTAACGATGGTCTCTTGTAAGGAGGATGACGATATCATTCCCGATGATGATGACACGGAAGATTGCTTGATGGGAAAATGGTATCGTATATCCGACTTTGACGGGGTTCCCCGTAGTGATGTCGCATCGTTTACGATCGGAGATTACGGATATCTGGTCTGTGGATTTGATGGAACAAGCCGTTTGTCGGATTTTTGGGAATATGATATGGACCGGGATACCTGGACACAGAAAGCGAACTTTCCCGGTGCGGCGCGTAACTCGGGAGTTGCTATGGCGGTTGACGGGAAAGGATATTTCGGAACCGGATATGACGGAAGCAATAAGTTGGATGATTTCTGGGAATATGATCCGGCAGCCAATAGTTGGACACAAAGATCCGACTTTCCCGGCGGTGCACGTTATGATGCAGTGGCTTTCGGTGTCGATGGTAAAGGTTACGTCGGTTGCGGTTATGACGGCAGTTTTTTGAAAGACTTTTATGTGTTTGATCCGGATACCGATAGTTGGGAACAGCTCTATTTCGATGGAAGTAAACGGAGTGGCGCATCCGCTTTCGTGATCGACGACAAGGCATATATTTGCTGCGGATTGAATAACGGAGTTTATGCAGATGATTTCTGGAGGTTCGACCCTTCAACAGGGATATGGACACAATTGCGTAATATTTCGGATACTTCGGAAGAAAGTTATGATGATGAGTATGCGATAGCTCGTGTGTCGGCAGCTACTTTTGTTATCGATGGTTCAGCCTATCTGACTTGCGGTGAAAGCGGAAGTCTGTGTACCGATACCTGGAAATATTCTCCTTCAACTGATTTGTGGGAGAATGTAGCCAAATTCAAAGGGGGAAGTCGTAAGGCACAGGCATCTTTCTCAAATGGCAAGAGAGGTTTTGTCTTAGCTGGCATGAGTGGGCTTATACGTTTTGATGATGTATGGGAGTTTCATCCGGACGAGTACGATAAGGATGATTACTAACGGAAGAGATAAATATTATGTAAAATTCCTATAACAACTAGATATTAAACATTCACTCTCTGATTTAAAAACAAACGATAATTCAACGTGAACATGGAAAGGGTGGCCAGTGATGGTCGCCCTTTTTTAGCAAGATAGGAAAAGTATCTTATCCTCCCCGCTCTTATCTTTGTAACGAAATACGAAATGAATATGGAACAAAGACCCGCAACAAAAGAAGAGTATCAACGTAAAATAAATATCCTGGTAGAGTATATCAACAATCATTTGAGCGAAACAATTGATCTGGATATGCTGGCAGAGATGTCCGGTTTTTCGCCCTGGCATTTCCACCGGATCGTAAAAGCATTCCTGGGAGAGAATATCGGTGCTTTTATTGTCAGGATGAGGGTCGAGACTGCAGCTCGGTTACTGCGTTACTCGGATATGTCGGTACAGGAAATATCCTGGCGCGTAGGTTATGATGTCCCGTCTTCCTTGTCGAAGGCCTTTAAACTGTTCTATGGTATTTCACCTAATAATTATCGTAAAAATAAAGATTACATTATTATGAGACCTGTTGAAGTAAGACATGATTTGAATATAGAAACTGAAGTAAAAGAATATCCTGACCGTCAGATTGCCTATGTCCGTTTATCGGGAGCCTATATGACTCTCGATTTTTGCGGGGCCTGGCAGAAACTGTGGGTCTTTGTGAAAGAACAGAACCTGTATTCGGAAGGGATCGAGCATATCTGTATCTATCATGACGACCCTAAAGTGACGGAACCTGACAAGCTGCGCACGTATGTTTGCCTGGTTTTACCGAAAACAGCCGAACCGAAAGGGGAGGTTGGCGTAAAGCAATTACCTGCTGCTAAATATCTAATCTTCCGCTATAAAGGTTCGTATGAACATCTGAAATCGGTATATGATACGATCTATCTGCATCTGATTCCCGAAGGTGGATACAAACCGCTTGATGCGCCGGGATATGAAAAGTATCTGAATAATCCGGCCAACACAGCCCCTGAAGAGCTGGTGACTGAAATCCATATACCGATTGAATAAATTCGTATATTTGCCGGCATGGAATCGTTTCAGATACTATTACCATCGCCGGCACTTGCTCCTTATGTCAGGCATTACTGGTTGTTGGAGACGGATAGTCCTATAGAAAACACGGAGCGCATCATCCCGACCGGGAATGTGCAGATGCTTTTCTATCGGGGGAATCCAATATTATTATCTTCCTCACACGACAGCCGACGTGTAAACAGCCAGTCTATTTTGTGCGGGCAGTATGTCGGTTACTCCGAACTGAGCTTTTCCGGAACGATCAGGATACTGGCCGTTGTCTTCCATACACATTCGGTAAGTGCATTCTTCCGGATGCCCGTCAGTGAGTTTTGCAACCAGAAAGTTTCTGCCGATGAGTTGGGCGACCGCGAATTGCAGGAACTGGAAGACCGTATATTACATGAAGCAGACGACAGGAATTGTTTCTGCCTGATCGAACATTTCCTTCTATCCCGTCTTAATCCTCCGGAAGAACATAATCTCGAACGGATGTTTTCTGCTATTCGGACGATCAACCGGCGGGGAGGAGAAGTGCGTATCTCTGATCTTGCTTCATCCGTTTATCTGAGTACTAAACAGTTTCAACGTATTTTTACCGGACATGTCGGGATCAGCCCGAAGGAGTTCCTGCGGATTGTCCGTTTCCAGCATGCTTTATATGTACTGCAATCTACTCCGGATATAAGTTTTTCCCAACTGGCTTATGAATGTGGCTTCTATGACCAGCCGCATCTGATTAATGAATTTAAGGTTTTCTCCGGATATACCCCGAAAGAGTATCTGGGCGTTTGTGCTCCCTATTCCGATTATTTCTCACAGGAGAACGGCTAATGTCCTTTTTTTCCAAGTCTCGGCTTTTGGCATACTCTATCTTTGCATTGTCAAAAGACAGAAACTGTTTATCTAAAAAAGTGAACATGAAAAAGTTAATTTCTTTCTTCGAGATTCCGGCCTCTGATTTCGTAAGGGCCGTAAAGTTTTACGAAACAGTGTTGAGCCTGAAGTTGGATGTGATGGAGTGCGATGCCGAAAAGATGGCTTTCTTCCCTGATGAAGACGGTTTGGCTCCGGGTGCCGTATCATGGGCTGCCGATTTTCTCCCGTCAAAGAACGGTGTACTTATCCATTTGCATGTAGACGATATGGAAGCTACACTCTCTCTGATCAAATCCAACGGGGGAAAGGTTCTTAGGGAAAAGACAAAGATCGAAGCTGACTGTCGCGGATATTTTGCTATGTTTTCCGATAGTGAAGGAAATACGATTGGACTGTATTCCGACAGATAAGAAGGTCATTTGTGATTGAACGGAAAGGACGGCAGGAGTGTCGTCCTTTTTATATTTCTCATTTTCTGCCGTTTTAGTAGTCATAGTCCGGAAAAACGTTTACATTTGCAACTGTTACAAATAATCCGATTATTCAACTTATGAAGTGTCAACTCTGTATATAGCGTAGTTTCCTTTGACATAAGACAAAGATCCTCTTTGTCTGTAATTCGCTATCCTCTTATTATACAGGGTACAAATCTTATTTTATAATTAATTGTCGTGATGCATTCTTCTGAAAAGAATGTATAGTGACGCATATATACTAAGTTGAATTATGAATTTCACATACAAACAAATATGGCTCATCAACTTTCCTGTGATGATGAGCATTCTCATAGAGCAATTGATTAATATTACAGACGCTATCTTTCTGGGACACTATGGAGAGGTGGAGTTGGGAGCTGCCGCATTGGCGGGTATGTATTACCTGGCTATCTATATGCTGGGGTTTGGTTTCAGTCTGGGGTTACAAGTTATGGTAGGCCGTCGTAACGGAGAAGGGAATTATAATGAGACGGGGAAAGTATTCTTTCAGGGACTGTTCTTTCTTATTGTGTTGGCCGGATCTATGTTCGTAATGTCCTGGTTGTTCTCTCCGGTCTTATTATCTGAACTGATCACATCGGAAGAGGTGTATGAGGCTGTAATAAAATATCTGGACTGGCGTACGTTCGGTCTGTTGTTTACTTTTCCGGCTTTGGCTTTCCGGGCTTTCTTTGTGGGAATAACAAAGACACGGATACTGACAACGGGGGCAGTCGTAATGGTAATTACTAATATTGTATTGAATTATCTGTTGATATTCGGTAACTTCGGATTTCCCCGGCTGGGAATATCCGGAGCCGCATTGGCTTCCACCATTTCGGAACTTTCTTTTCTGATCGTTTTAGTGGTATATGTTTGCCGCAAAATAGACAAACGTTATTATGGACTACGGCCTGTATACGATTGGCAATTGCAACTTCGACTATTTAAGCTTTCGGTATGGAGCATGATGTATTCTTTTACGGCCGTGGCTCCCTGGTTCTTGTTTTTTGTGGTGATTGAACATTTGGGAGAGGAGCAGCTAGCCATTGCAAATATAGTCCGTAGTATCTCTACTGTATTTTTTGTAATAGTCTGTTCCTTTTCAACGACAACAGGATCTTTGGTCAGCAATCTGATCGGTACCGGGGAATATCGTAATATCATGCCTTTATGCCGGAAGATGATGGGTTTGAGCTACATGCTGGGAATCCCGTTGCTTGTATTTACCTTCTTTTTTTCGGATGAGGTATTAGGTATTTATACAAAAAATCAGGAGTTGATCAGGAGCGCATTCTGGCCTTTTGTTGTAATGCTCTCCAATTATTTCCTATCGGTTCCGGCACATATTTATTGTAATGCTGTAACAGGAACGGGCCGGACACGGACTGCTTTTGTTTTTGAACTGATTACGATCCTGATTTATCTGGCCTATCTGTTTTTGGTATTGGTACAGTTTGATGTCCCGCTGATGGTTTACTGGACGGCCGAGCTTTTATATGTTTTCGTGCTTTTCGTCCTTACTTATGGCTATATGAAGGTTCGTTACTTCAAAATATATGCTCCTGAGGTATAAACATTTCATTATCTGTACGGTTTTATAAAAAAGATATTAAAGAAAAAGAATTATGGAATGTCGGATAGAAAAAGATACGATGGGAAACGTGAAAGTCCCAATTGATGCCTATTATGGTGCACAGACCCAACGTAGTGTTGAAAACTTCAGGATTGCACAGGATATAAACCGGATGCCGAAAGAAATTATCCGGGCATTCGCTTATTTGAAGATGGGAGCGGCCCTGGCAAATAAAGATGCCGGAGTTTTATCTCAGGAAAAATGCGACCTGATTGTACGTGTCTGTGATGAGATACTGGATGGAAAGCTGGATGACTCTTTCCCTTTGGTTGTATGGCAGACCGGTAGCGGAACGCAAACCAATATGAATGTGAATGAAGTGATAGCTTATCGCGGGCATGTGTTGAATGGTGGAAAATTGACGGATGAGGTAAAGATATTGTCGCCCAACGATGATGTGAATAAGTCGCAGTCGTCGAACGATACTTTCCCTTCGGCTATGCATATCGCAGCATATAAAATGCTTAGGGAGAATACGATCCCGGCCCTGGAGATGCTACATAAGAGTTTGATAATGAAAAGCCGTGAGTTCATGCCGATCGTGAAAATAGGACGTACCCATTTTATGGACGCTACGCCGTTGACGCTTGGCCAGGAATTTAGTGGTTATGCTGCTCAATTGGAATATGGTATTCATGCTTTGAAAAGTACTTTACCGCATTTGGCAGAACTGGCATTAGGTGGTACTGCTGTCGGTACGGGTATCAATACGCCTGATAACTTTGGAGAGAATGTTGCCCGTAAAATTGCACAACTGACCGGGTTGCCGTTTGTTACTGCTCCGAATAAGTTTGAAGCATTGGCCACTCACGATGCAATCGTGTCTACCCATGGTGCACTGAAGGGTATAGCCGTCAGTCTGATGAAGATTGCAAACGATATCCGCATGCTCGGTTCCGGTCCACGTGCCGGGATAGGTGAGATCCATCTACCGGAGAATGAGCCCGGTTCTTCCATCATGCCGGGTAAAGTAAACCCGACCCAAAACGAAGCATTGACAATGATCGCTGCACAAGTGATGGGCAATGATGTGGCTATTTCGGTAGGAGGAGCAAACGGGCAGTTCGAATTGAACGTATTCAAACCGATGATTATTTATAACTTTCTTCATAGTGCCCGCCTGATTGGCGATGGTTGCAGGAGCTTTAATGATAATTGTGTTATCGGTATCGAGCCTGTAAAAGAGAATATAAAGAAACATCTGGATGATTCATTGATGCTTGTAACAGCTCTTAATCCGAAGATCGGTTATTACAAGGCTGCATCGATAGCCCAGAAGGCTTATCGTGAGAATAAGTCTTTGAAGCAGGCGGCCGTCGAATCGGGTTTGTTAACGGCTGAAGATTTTGATAATTGGGTTGATCCGTCTAAAATGGTAGGTAATATCTGATATTGTGATCTTAATGGATAATTAATGAAATGCAGTTTTTGCAAAAGATGCAAAGGCTGCATTTTTGTTTGCAAGGTTTATCCGAATATGTAAACATTAACGATGGAAATGACGTTTCCCCGGTACATGTAATAAACTTAAACTTCAATTCATATTTATCTCGATATTGTTTCCCAGGTGTATGTTTTCGCCATAATCGACATAAATAGGGGCTGAAACCCATACATTTTCACCTCTTGATCCGAGTAACTGGTCGAGGATACTGTTCAGCTGTTCTTTGTCGGTTGTATCTGTATCGTAATATTGTTTTGCCAGTTTTTTGGCAAGGTGCCAGCGTGTGATTAACTCTTTGTCGCCGCAATCATATGATTCACCGGCCAGCATTTTTTCTTTTTCGGTCATCTTCGTGTTCTTTTATGAGTAAAACATTCTTTTGGTTATAAATATAAGGTTTTTGAACAAAACCACTATCTTTATGCTTATAAAGAGTAAAAGTAGTATGGAAGGAAATAAAGCACAATCTCCCGGAATATGGAATCGTTTATCATCGTTGGTAAACTGGTTCCGGAAGAAGGATGTAAAGAATATCGATGTCTATTTTATTTCCGGAATGTGCTATAATTGTAAGGTATTTGATAAGCTGAGGCTTCCGAAAGGGTATAGGAAGGTTTATATTGAATGGTATATTCCCCGGCCGGACGAATCCTTGTCCGAATATGCCCGGACCATGGCAAAAGTGATCGATACTTCCTCTCCGTTTATCCTGATCGGCTATTCTTTCGGTGCAGTGGTCATGCAGGAAATGACCCTTTTCCTGAAACCGGAGAAATGTGTGATTATTTCTTCTTTTAAAAGCAAGAAAGAAATCCCTATTCTTTTCCAGGCAGTCCGTAAAGTGAATCTGATGGAATTTATGCCTAAGCGGCTTTTCTCTTCGACTGATTTTATAACGAATGCATTTAACCGTTTGGTATATAATGCATCCAATTCTGATCTGGCTGAATATATGACGGTAACTGATCCGGTTTATATAAAATGGGCGGTGGAACAGATCACAGACTGGGTACCGGATAATAAAAGCGAACATCTCTATCATATCCATGGAACTTCCGACCAGATATTTCCCTATGACCGGCTCGAAGATGTTTTTCCGGTTGAAGGAGGTGATCATTTAATGGTGGTGAAGAAAGCGGATACTGTCAGTTCCATATTGGATATTATCTTGCTTAAAAAGGAAGAATAACTTCTCTGTTTCTTGTTGACTGATTCTGTTTAATAGAATAATTACTAAATGTTGTCATAATAGTGAGCTTTTCGATTGCTGTCCGGGTTATTATAAGCGAATTGAAAAATGGATTGTTATGGCAAATGAATTTAGTGACAAATTAACGACAGAAGAACGTAAAGAACTTCCCTCTTCTGATTTCGGTCTTCCTGAAACGCGGGAGTTCCCAATGCCGGACGGCGCTCATGTAAGGGCAGCCGAAGCTTATTTCAGATATGCTCCGGAAGATAAAAAGTCTTTATTGGCACATCGCATCCTGTTAAAAGCGGAAGAATTCGGTGTCGATGTACACAGTCCGGTGATTCTGGGATGGGCTGAAAAGTATGAAAGTTAAAGAACAAAAATGTCCGGGCTTCTTTAAAAGTCCCGGACATTTTATCTTAACCGTTTTATAACCTGTGGGTTGTTAATTTATTTTACTTCTTCACCTTTGTCATTGAAAGTCACAGTGCTTTCAGTTCCTTCAGCTGTAGCGATTACCAGTTTATAAGTTTTTGCTCCGTCCTTTTCTGCTACAGAGGCTTCTTTGATTGTCTGACCTGCATATGCTTTTTCAACTGCACTTTTCACAACATCCGGTACTTCTGTTACTTCAATCTTTTTGTATTCATCCTGTGACGCCTGGCAGCAAGCCACTGAATCAACGCTTGTTTCTGCTGCGATAGCACTCATACAACCAACACCCATCACCATTGCCATAACAACTAATACTTTTTTCATGACTTTAAATTTTTAATTAAACAATCTTTTATGCTAATACATTTATGATAGTTCAATTGGCATGCCAAAATGATTTGTTCTGGGTAAAATGCTGATTATCAGTGGTGATTATTTTCTCAATGGTGATGTGATTGTGGAATTGGATTGTGGAATCGTGGAAATCTGATGAAAATATCCTCAAAAAGCAGGTAAACAACAGCTCTGTTTTGTGTGTTTAAAATATAAAGTCATCATGTTTCTTATATACGTACCTCGTTATATCTTTTGACCGTCGGGTTCGGCATATTTGAAATCAAAAGTATTCAACATCTGATAGCAGTAGCATGGATATGCATAGGTGTTAGTGTGATTCTGCTTCTCATTGGATTTTACAGGTATTATCAATTAAAAAAGTATTTGAATACCTATACTTATGAAGACTCTCATTAGGATGGCGTAGTTGTGCCATTCGGATGGCAGAGGATTGTCAATGGGATGGCAATGTTTTGCCATTGCAGTGGCAAAATACTTTGAAAGGATCTGAATAGTTGCTTTATTGGAAGGTGGATAAAACAACAAAGGCTATCAGTCTTTCGACTAACAGCCTTGGAGCGGAAGCGGCGAGATTCGAACTCGCGGTACCCTTACGAGTACGTCAGTTTAGCAAACTGGTGGTTTCAGCCACTCACCCACACTTCCATGTGTTCTGTGCTTCTTCCTTAGAATTGCGCTGCAAAGATAGGCGTATGTTTTTTAATAAACAAAGTATTTTGCATCTATTTTTTGAGAAAAAGATACTACTTTTGTAACCTGTTCTGATAATCAGTATTTTATTGGATTAAAAAATGAATAAGAAAAAACGAGGAAAACGTAATATACTAATCGGGGGAGTCGTATTTTTAGTCTTTTTGCTGGCGGGAGCGGGCTTTTGGGGATATCATCTGGCATGGGCTCCGAATTTTATGCCGAAAGAAACAGTCTACCTATATATAGGAAAGGAGAAAAATTTTGATGACCTGTGTCGCCAATTGATCGATTCCGCTGATTGTAGCCGGATCGGTAGCTTTAAACAATTGGCAGGGATATTGAAATATCAGGAGAACATAAGGACCGGGCGATATGCCGTATCACCGGGGATGAGTAACCTGGAGCTTTTGAACGATCTGCGGCGCGGACATCAGGTGGCAACCCGTCTTACATTTAATAATATCCGTTTCAAGGATGATCTTGCCGAACGTATGGATGACCAGTTGATGCTGGATAAAGAAGAATTGCTCTCTTTGCTCAATGATTCCGCCTATTGTGATTCGTTGGGATTCACGCTTGAAACAGTCATGGCAATGTTTATCCCGAATACTTATGAAGTCTATTGGAATATTCCGGCAGAGAAACTGATGCAACGTATGAAACGGGAGTATAAATCTTTCTGGACAGATGCACGTCTGGAAAAAGCAAAGGCCATAAACCTGACCCCGGTTGAAGTTTCTGTTCTCGCTTCTATTGTGGAGGAAGAAACAGCAGCCACGGATGAGTATCCGATTGTAGCAGGATTATATCTTAACCGTTTGCATCGTGGAATTCCCTTACAGGCAGATCCGACTGTGAAGTTCGCCGTAGGTGATTTTACCTTGCAGCGCATCCTGTTTGAACATCTGGAGATCGATTCTCCTTATAATACATATAAATATCCCGGCCTTCCACCGGGGCCATTACGTATTCCTACCATCAAAGGGATGGACAGCGTTTTGAATTATATGAAGCATAATTATCTTTATATGTGTGCCAAAGAGGATTTTTCGGGACGCCACAATTTTGCAGCGACATTGACGGAACATAACCGTAATGCAAACCGCTACAGGGCTGAGCTTAACAGGAGAAAGATTCGATAAATTTTTTACCGCTTGTTGGGGTAAAAACTGTATCTTTGGCAGTTGGTATAACATAAAAATCAATTTAAGAAAACAAATATACATGGAAAAACAACTATTCTTGGGGGATGAGGCAATCGCACAAGCTGCGATTGATGCCGGTATTTCCGGTGTTTATGCCTATCCGGGTACTCCTTCAACAGAAATTACCGAGTATATCCAAGGCTCGGCAGTAGCGAAAGAACGGGGGATACATAGCCGTTGGAGTGCGAATGAAAAGACTGCAATGGAAGCTGCATTAGGTATGAGTTATGCCGGAAAGCGCTCTTTGTGCTGTATGAAGCATGTCGGACTGAACGTGGCAGCAGATTGCTTTATGAATGCAGGAATGAGTGGTATTAACGGCGGTATGATCATTATTACAGCGGATGATCCATCTATGCACTCTTCACAAAATGAACAGGATAACCGTGTATATGGTAATTTTGCCATGATCCCGATGCTGGAACCTTCCAGCCAGCAGGAAGCTTACGATATGGTGTATGAAGGTTTCGAGCTTTCTGAAAAACTGGGTTATCCGATCCTGATGCGTATTACTACCCGTATGGCACATTCCCGTGCAGGTGTAGTGACACGTCCGATCAAAGATGAAAATACAATGAATTGCCCGCCGGACGGACGCCAGCGTTTTATCCTGCTTCCGGCTTTGGCACGTAAGCGTTTCAAAGTATTACTGGATTCTCAGAAAGTATTTACCGAATCTTCTGAAAATTCAACATATAACAAGTATTTCGATGCTCCGGATAAAGAGTTGGGTATCATTACTACAGGAATTGCTTTCAATTATCTGTCGGAGAATTATCCGGACGGGTTTGAGCATCCGGTACTGAAGATCAGCCAGTATCCGTTACCACGTAAGTTGGTGGAAAAGATCGCAAACGAATGCAAGGAAATCCTGGTACTGGAAGAAGGTTATCCGGTAGTGGAAGAACAACTGAAAGGTTTCCTGGGGAAAGGTGTTATTGTACATGGCCGTTTGGACGGAACTTTACAGCGTGACGGTGAATTGACTCCGGATGCTGTAGGGAAGGCTTTGGGTAAAGAAATTAACAGTTACTATGCGATACCGGAAGTGGTTGAACAGCGTCCGCCCGCTTTGTGCCAGGGTTGCGGTCACCGCGATGTCTATGAAGCGCTGAATGAAGTGTTGGCCGAATATAAAGATCCGAAAGTATTCGGTGACATCGGTTGTTATACGTTAGGTGCTTTGCCTCCATTCCGTGCAATCGACTCCTGTATTGACATGGGGGCCTCTATTACGATGGCAAAGGGTGCTTCCGATGCCGGTGTATTCCCTGCGGTATCAGTGATCGGAGACTCTACTTTCACGCACTCGGGTATGACCGGTTTGCTGGATTGTGTAAACGAGAATACGAATATAACGATCGTTATCTCCGATAATGAAACAACGGCGATGACCGGTGGGCAAGATTCAGCCGGAACAGGACGTCTGGAAGCTATTTGTGCCGGTATCGGCGTCGATCCGGCTCATATCCGTGTGATGATCCCGTTGAAAAAGAATTACGAAGAGATGAAAACGATCATCCGCGAAGAGATTGAATATAAGGGCGTATCTGTCCTGATCCCGCGTCGTGAATGTATCCAGACATTAACCAGAAAGAAAAAAGCAAGTAAGAAATGAGAGCAGATATTATATTGTCAGGTGTAGGAGGACAAGGTATCCTCTCTATTGCCGCCGTTATTGGAGAAGCAGCTTTGAAAGAAGGTCTGTATATGAAACAAGCGGAAGTACACGGAATGAGCCAGCGCGGAGGTGATGTACAGTCGAATTTGCGTTTGTCAGACCAGCCGATCGCTTCCGATCTGATCCCGAAAGGACATGCCGACCTGATCATTTCACTGGAACCGATGGAGAGCCTCCGTTATCTTCCTTATCTGAAAAAAGAGGGTTGGCTGGTGACAAACTCACAGCCGTTTGTCAATATCCCGAATTATCCGGATATCGACAAGGTGAATGAAGAATTGAATAAGCTGCCGCATAAAGTAATTCTCGATGTGGAGGCAATTGCAAAAGAAGTGGCTACGGCCCGTGTTGCGAATATCGTTATGCTGGGGGCAGCAACTCCTTTTATCGGTATCGAATATGATAAAATAGCAGATGGTATCCGTCATATCTTTGGCCGTAAGGGTGAAGAAGTGGTCGAGATGAACCTGAAAGCATTGAAAGCAGGCTATGACGTAGCCCAAAGTTTAAAATAAAGTTTTTATGAAGAAAAGTCTCTTAACCGCCATCTTTATGATCTTTGCCTTTATTACTCATGCACAAAACGATGCAGACATAATAAAGGTAGGTGACCAGATGCCTGCATTTACGATCGTTTCCGATAACGGAACACAAACATCGTCAGCATCTCTGAAAGGAAAAGTAGTCCTGATAAACTTTTTTGCCACCTGGTGTCCTCCCTGCCAGAAAGAACTGGCTGAGGTACAGCAGAAACTGTGGCCGAAATATAAGGATAACAAGAGTTTTCAAATGCTGGTGATCGGTCGTGAACATACGGATGCCGAACTGGCGAAGTACAATGAGAAAAAAGGTTTTACTTTTCCGTTATACCCCGACAAGAACCGGGCGATCTTCGGTGCGTTTGCCAAGAACCTGATTCCCCGAACCTATTTGATAGGTAAGGACGGTAAAGTGATCTATGCCGGCAAAGGATATACGGAAGAAGAGTTTGCCGAATTGATGAAAAAGATTGATGCGGCGATAAATTAAAAGATATGCAGTATAAGAATATACATTTAATCTATTTTTCTCCGACGCATACATCGGCTAAGATATCTTATGCTATTGCGGAAGGATTGGAAGCGGAAACTTTATCTGAGTCGGATATAACCTGCGAAGGCTTAAAGGAACCGTTGCTAATAGGAGAGAATGAACTGGTGATCGTTGCTGTCCCGGTCTATGGCGGGCGTGTTGCAGAAACGGCGATGGAACGTATCCGTATGTTTCAGGGAAAAGATACGCCGGTCATACCAGTGGTTGTCTATGGGAACCGCGATTACGAAGATGCTTTGAAAGAGCTGAGCGATACGTTGGTAGTGCAGGGATTTATTCCTGTCAGTGCCGGTGCTTTTGTCGGTGAACATTCTTATAGCCGGAAGGATATGCCTATTGCGGCAGGTCGTCCGGATAAGGATGATCTGTTCAAGGCTTCTCAGTTTGGACATGATACGCTGAAGAAACTGGATGATGCTGGCTGTTTGTCGAAATTGCCAGTGCTGGAGGTGAAAGGGAATTACCCTTATAAAGTAAAAGGACCGTCGACGCCACAGGCTCCGGTTACGGATGAAGAGCTATGTACACAGTGTGAATATTGTATTGATGTTTGTCCGGTTACTGCCATTTCGATTGTCGATGACCGGATGTTCAGTGATCCTGTTCTTTGTATTAAATGCTGTGCCTGTGTGAAGGAATGCCCGGAAGGAGCACGTACGTTTGATACGCCTTATACGGCCATGCTTCATAAAAACTTCAGTGCACGGCGCGAACCTGAATTGTTCTTTTGATCATTTTTAATAATTAGCTTATAGCCGATCCCACGGATATTTATTATTTGAACCGAGGGGTCGGCTTTTAGTTTCTTACGTAGTTTAGTAATAAACACGTCCATACTCCGGGCGTTGAAAAAACTATCGTCTCCCCATAGCTCTTAGCAATACGGGGTTCCTGTGTAGCATATCGTTTGTATGCTGACATAGAAGCCGCAGGATCTCCGCTTCCCGGTGAGAGAGTGTTTCGGTCTGGCTGATCTTTATCTGTATTAAAGGAATGGATTTTATTAATTTATTTCATCGGGTTGTAATTAATTTTGATGATATGTTTTTGGAATTAGGCCGAAAGAATTGATTGGGCCATTATAATTGTTTGACTTGTACTGAAAAAAGTTTACACAATCACAAAAAGAAAATGTGTAAA
>NZ_QUHH01000037.1:0-48308 GCF_003479515.1 Parabacteroides sp. AF14-59
AATTTTTCCTGTTAAACAATTAGTTATTAAAAAAAATATCATATATTTAACCCGAAAAATAAAAGAGTTCTACCAGAACTATGGTAAAGGTTAATTTTTCCATTCAAAATCTATACTAATTGATAAACATAGTCTTTTTTATAGGCAAATAGTAAATTCATAGAAATACATACGACTTTATTGATATAGTAATCAATATACAATAACTCGCCCTATCCCCGATTAACAAATTTTTCGAAAAGTTTCAATACAACAACTAAATGTAGTATCAATTTGTCAAACAAAAAATCCCCGGAAAACAACTGTCCTCCGGGGATTGGAATATAAATGTAGTAACAAAGGATTATGCCTCTTCCGTATCAATACCTTTCCATACAAAGGCAGCAATAGCTGCACCCAGGAACGGAGCTACGATAAACAACCATAATTGAGAGAGAGCTTCACCACCCTGGAACAAAGCCGGACCGATACTACGTGCCGGATTCACGGATGTCCCGGTGATAGGAATACAAACAATATGGATCAATACCAGAGCCAAACCGATAGCAATACCGGCAAACTTGTTATTGGCTCCTTTGGATGTAGAACCCAGAACCACCAGCAGGAAGATGAATGTAAATACCGTTTCGGCGACAAAAGCCTGGACGAGATCGTGATAACCGTTCGCCCCCGTTAATGTCGTAGTCGAACCTGAATCTTTCGCTAAGATAAACAGGATAGACGAGCCGATGATCGCACCGATCACCTGGAATACCATATACATTCCCGCATCTTTTCCCGAAATCCTTTTAGAGAGCAACATACCCAGCGTAATAGCCGGATTAATATGACAACCGGAAATTTTTCCAATCGTGTAAACCATCGTCAGAACAGCCAGCCCGAAAGCAAAAGCAACACCTAACGTACCCACCGATGCAAACGGCTGAACCGTCCCTGCGAACACTGCGCTACCGCAGCCCATCAGGACAAGCACCATTGTCCCGATCATCTCTGCAAAATACTTTTTCATTAGTGATCAAAATTTGTTTTTAAATAGTATTTGTATAGGAATAAATTGTTAACTATCTCGCCTTATTGACTATACTTCATATTTATTAAACATATACTTATATTACTTTGTTTTGGTTTTTTAGTTTCTATTTTCGAATATTACAGAACAACTTCAACCTGCATTTATCGGAGACATTGAGTGCTATCAGGTAAAAAATAAATGCCTCTATTTTTGATTGTAAGCATGATAGCCTTCCATCATATACTCCCAAATACCTTTTACCCAGCTTTCCACACGAGATTTTTCGATCTCATTCGAAGCGGTCTTTCGGGCATCAGCTATGTATTCACCCAATTCGTCCATCACCTCCTTTGTTCCCAGATATTTCCAGGCAAGCTCTTCAGTTTGGTGATACTGGGCATCTTTGGTTTGAATTTCTTCAGGATAATTCTTCGAATCGCTATACACCGACTCTATCTTCAGATAAAACTGTTTCATGGCGGATGCGGCAGAACCAAAATAGTTGGTAAAAAAATCATCCAGCAAGACATCGGTATCGAGGCTGGGATCATCCATCAATTTCATTGTAATATAAAAATCCAGTTGCTCGCCGGTTCCACATAAGAAAATACCTTTCACTTGATCGGCAGCATACATACGAAGTTGTTCACTTGTTTTATGGATATTGAAACCCGGGAATACGTGAAAGTCCGTGACCAACCCACGTTCCGTTGGAAAACATAAATAATTCCACAGGTAAATATCCCGCCCTGACTTCTTACTTTCCTCTATCCAGGCTTTATAAAAACTCATCTCATTTCTTTCCATCCCCGGAGCCCAATAGTTTCGTGGATGCAGGCAGGGAGCAACCGATATATTATCTTCCAACTCCACATCTTTTGGCAGATAAGCATAAACATGATAAGCCAAAGCTGCAATCTTTTTATCCGGCACTTCCTTTTTGACTTCCCGGGCTACATTATTAATAAAGTTCCACATATAATGTGTGGCCGTTCCGCAATTAAAATGCTCTCCAACAATATTCTCTTTATCCAAAGCCAATTCCTGTTGACAGGCATTGCAGGTACACCAGCTGGCATTATCCAATGGGACAACTGCAAAATAATCACCCAGGGCAACCTGTTCGGCAATAGTTCCTCCTCCCTTAAAATAATTGACGGCATCCTGGGCTACTTGCCTGATAAATCCAGGATTGGTATAGCAGAATTGCCGTTCAGAAGCTCCTCCGCCACGACCTTTGGCAAAGTATTCGGGATGTGTTTGCAAAAAACGGGCCTGATAGCCGGTAAAAGCATGGTTAGAGGCCCATTTACGCCCTCCTATCCGCAAGCGGCGGAGAAAAAGTTGCTGCATTTCTACACTGGCTCCTATATATTGGTCTTTAATAAGCGGCCAATCGAAAGTATATGTTGTATGGCGATGTTTGATTGCCGGAGTCCGGCGAATTTGTTGTCGATCGATTTTTATTTTCTTTGCGGCAGGAATAAAGACATTCTCCGGATGGGGACCGAAAAAACGTACCCCCAGGAAACGTTCGATGAAGTCGTAAACAGCATAGCAGGTGCCTTGTGCATCATAGATAGAAGGAAGAGCAAACATAACGTCTTTTACGGAAGAATCACCGGTTGCAGCTGCATAGTTCAGTACAAGCCGGTCTTTTTTCGGAGAAAGACCGTTATTGTCCCGTCCTTTATTACGTTCGGCATCCGACTGATAGTCTTCATCCTGACCGATCAAAACGATATGTCCGGAAGTGATGTCGATCAAATATTCCTGTTCTTCAAAGGGTCTATCCGGATATTTCATTTTTTCTGTGTACGCACTTTTTCCAACAAAAATGGCTCTGGTCTTTTCAGAGGGTAATTCGGAAATAATCTCCAGACAAAAACCTGTTGTTTTATGAATGAAATACTGTAACTCTGTTGCTGCCAACCGGACAGAACTGGTCGGATCAGGACTGATCACAATGCAAGCATTATCGAAGGTAAAACTTTTTTGTTCCTGTATACATCCGGACAGAAGAAGTGCACAACAAAAGGAACAAAAGGTCAAAAATCTTATAATCATATCTTTAACTATTAATATACATCATTTTCTCTATAAATATCAAGCCGGAAGTAAGAGAGGCTGTTCAAGATTTGTTGAACAGCCTTACTCTTTTTCTCCCAATATTGATTTACAGACTTTTATTCGTTACCAAAATAACCCTTGTTTTGAGTCATATTTTTATTCGCCAGAATTTCCGACTGCGGGATAGGATATACTTCATTTTTGCCGGAAATAAAGATTCGTTCTTCAATTTGGATCGGCTTACCTGTATCAGGATGAATAGCTCCGAAGATAGGACCATCCATTACTTCTTTCACTATTCCCCATCGACGGATATCCAGATAACGCGTTCCTTCGAAGGCTAACTCAACTCTCCGTTCGCGGCGCATCAACTGACGAACTTTGTCTTGCGTATTGTAAACACCGGCAGTCGCTTCTATCATATCGGCACGACGGCGAATGTCATTGATGTATCTCAGGACATCGGCATTCTGCCAATCGCCCAGTTCGATCAGAGCCTCTACATAATTCAGCAAAATTTCCGGATAACGAATAATATAGAATGCATTCGATCCGTTATACGGCTTGTTACGGTCCAGCGGGTCTATGAATTTCTTCAGCATAAAACCGGAACGTGTTGCATTTGGCCGTCCGATAGCTTCCGGTCCGTCACTAAAAGGATTATAAGTATAACCTGTAAAAGTTGTACTGTCGCCCGGCATAATAACCGATAAACCTAAACGCGGATCTCTGTTATTATGGTATAACGGGTTGCGGGAATAGATATCCAGGGAATCGGTTCCCAACTCTTCCAACGTCTTGCCTTGCATCGTTTCAAAGGCATTGACAAACCCCTGCAATGGATGCACTGTACATTGTTGCCCTAACCCGGGACCTGCACTACGGAAAAAGGCTTCCCGCAATCCTGCAGATGTATAGAGAATACGTTCTTTATTATTCTGACCTACCGAGCGGAATAAATCACGGAAATTCTTACCCGGATCATTGTCGGCCTGAGAAGTATAATATAATTCATATTCTCCGGAATCGATGATCCTTTTGGCTGCATCCCTGGCAATTTCATATCGTTTTGCATTCAAGGCGATGATCGACTTCAATGCATAGGCTACCGAACGGTCTACTTTGGTTTTACGACTATCGTCATATTTGAAAGGCAAATCGGCAACAGCGATTGCCCTGTCAAGCTCATTCAGCATCCAGTCGTATACCTCGCTGGCCGAAGAACGGGGCATAAAATTCTCGACTGGGGTAAGTGAATGATCAACGATAGGAATGCCCTCTACCAAACCATACCAACGCATTAACTCCCAATGGTAATAGACACGCAGGATGATCGCTTCTCCCCGTATCTTCTCACGTTCCGGTTCATCGACAAAGTAAGCTCTGTCCATATTCTCAAGCAGACGGCAACATTTCCGGATAATTTTATAACGCTCAGACCATAAATCTTTCATTTTTCCTTCTTCAGCCGTAACGGTACCGTTCGCTACCGAAACAATCCATCCTTCGTAATCGGCCCCATGATAAGAATTATCCGTCAGTCCTTCCGCATGAACCATCGAGACATACGGTGCTGTATAATGGTGAAATCCGTGCGGTAAATTATAACACTGTCCTAAAACGGATTCAACCTGTCCGCTGGTTTTCCAGAATTCTTCATCCGTAATACCCTGAGGATCGTCACGTGTCAAAAAATCCTCACAACTGCTCATTGCCAGAGCCAAACCCAATATATAAATATATTTTTTCATATTTGTAATCTATTAAAATGTAATATTTAAACCGGCTGAATAAGTCTTAACCATCGGATAAGTCGTATGACCTCCACGTCCTTCGGGATCTACACGACTTTCGGCAGACAAAGTGAACGGATTTTGAAAGTTCACAAACAGACGAAGGTTATTTACAAAGAATTTACGCGTCCAGTCCTGCTTGAAGGTATATCCCAATTGAATATATTTCACACGGCAATAACTTGCATCAAACTTCCAGTAATCGGAAGACAGAGAGTTATTTCCCGGTGTCGGAGTCAATCGCGGGAAAAAGGCTCCCGGATTTTCCGGAGTCCAATAATCCAAATGGAATTCCTGCGGAGTCGTCGAGTTTCCGTCCAAACGCAAAGGCACAGCGAAATTACCGCCATAATAGGCTTCGACACCTCTTACCCCCTGAAATAAAATTTCCAGGTCGATACCTTTCCATCTGGCAGTGATATTGGCAAAATAGTTAAACTTAGGCTCGCTGTTACCCATAATCACACGGTCGTCGGCAGTAATGGCTTTATCGCCGTTTACGTCTACATAATGAATATCACCAGGTTTCTGTCCATCGATAATGACGACACCTTCTTTGGGAACCAGTGTACCGTCGGCACCCGTCGTGAAATCGTCTTCCTGCAACAACCCGTTTGATTTATACATATAGAAACTATTCAAGGCATGCCCTTCGGTATGGATCGAATTCCCATTATCATACGGACCACCGAGCAAATCGGTTATCTTGTTCTTATTCTGTGATACACCGCCGTAAACAGAGAAATCCCAATCCCCGAACTTCTTTGCAACATTTACACTTAGCTCCCATCCTTTGTTGTTTACACGCCCTGCGTTGATCGTCGTTGTTCCCATACCTCCGACCATTGAGTTAGGGGGTGTCAGCAAAATATCCGAGGTTCGTTTGTCGTAATAATCGAATACGATGTCAATCATACCGTTGAACAGGCTGATATCGGCACCGATATCGAACATATTCACTTTTTCCCAACTGATGTCCGGATTACCGAATGTCGTTTCATTACCGTTACCCGGATCGATCAAGGTCTGGTATTTATATAGACCGATGTTCTCGTTGCCCAGCTGCCCGTAAGAAGCTCTCAGTTTTAAGTTATTAATCTCCTTAATATCTTTCATAAAAGACTCTTCCGATATATTCCATCCCAAACCGACAGAAGGGAAGTATCCATATTTATGTTTCTTACCGAAGCGGGAAGATCCGTCTACACGCAGGGTTCCTTCCAGCAGATAGCGGTCGTTGAATGTATAATTTGCCTTTATGAATGCAGAATGCATAGAATACTCGTTCCAGGCATCCGAATTATTCAACTCAACATTTGTACCTCCGATAGCAAACAAACGATGCTTATCTCTTTCAAGGGTATATTCCAATGTCGTACCCAGGTAATAATAGCTGGAGCGGGTCAGGCCGGCAGCAAAACGGTTTCCCCAGGTTGCCAGAAGCTGTCCGTTGTCGTAGTCGAAGAAATTAAATGCATGACGTTCTTCTTTTTTGGTACTGCTATTTACACGGTAGCTGAATTGACCACGCCAGGTGAGGGAAGGGATGATAGTCCAGCGAGGCTGTAAATTCACACTGATATTATCGGTTACGTTCTGTGTGTACCCCCCTTGCTCCAACTGCGCCAAAGGGTTTTGCATGTTGGAACCATAATTGCCATAATACGTATTCGGGTCGTTCTCACGTTCCGGATATTTACTTACAATTGTCGGCGGGATACCATACAATAAGTACAACATATCCAAACCTCCCGAATCAGCCACCGAGGGTGTACGCTGGCTGGAACGTATCATATTCAGGTCAACATCGACACTGATGTTCTCCCTCAGATTAACTGTTGTATTGGCACGCAAATTCAACCGGTTATAATCATAATTATCCATAAATCCATCCTGTTTCAGATAATTACCGGTAATTGCGAAACGGGCAACATTATTACCACCGGAAATGGAGAGCGAATGATTTTGCAACACCTGGTTTTTCCAAAGTAAATCCATCCAATCCGTGTTCGGGTAATGTAACGGATCGGTCCCGGCCTCTGTTGTTGCAATAGCCGAGCTTGAATACACCGGATCACCTCCGATATTGCCATAGGCTTCATTTACCATTCGCATGTAAGTAGGAGCATTTACAAATTCGGGCATATAAGTAGCCTTCTGCACACCTCCGTATCCGCTGTAATTCACGGTTACTTTCCCCACATCCCCTCGTCTGGTTTTTACGACAATCACACCATTGGCTGCACGTGAACCGTAAACAGCCGCAGCTGCAGCATCTTTCAGTACAGTCACACTCTCGATGGTGTTCGGATCCAGCTGATTCATATCCATAGGAATACCATCTACCAGAACCAGCGGGTCGCTATTGCCAATCGTCGATATACCACGGATTTTGATCGTGGCAGCATCGCCACCGGGAAGACCGCTTCCCTGCGATACGGAAATACCCGTAATCCCACCTTGTAATGCCTGCGATAAAGAAGTAATCGGTTTATTGACCACATTCGCTTCAATCTTAACCTGCGATATGGCGGAAATAGAATTCAGTTTACGTTCTTCCGAGATACCCGTTACCACTACCTCGTTCAACGTATTAACATCTTCCTCCAAAGAAATAACCAGATTAGCTTCACGCCGTTCCACCCTGTATTCCGCCGTCTTAAAACCAATAAACGAGAAAACCAGTACATCTCCTTTATCGACCTCTATATCGAAAATACCGTCCATATCGGTGGTCACACCTACCGGCTTGCCCTTCACAGTAATATTCACGCCCACCATCGGCATCGGATTGGCCAGTTTTTCATATACCTGCCCGCGGATTCTCAACTTCGACTGAACGGATTGTAACACGGAAGAGACCTTCTCTGACGATTGTTCTGATACATTTTCCGCAGAAGCATTTGCTGCCCCCAGCAAAGAAATACCGGTAATCCCCCAAAACAGCGAATAATGCCGCAACCGAAAGATCACATTTGCACAATTAGTTTTTGTTTTTCTCATAATAACATGTTTAAAATAAGATTATTCCACAATAAATAAAGTTCCGGTTCCACCTTTCAACAAGAATTTGTAGGTCGAACCTTCTTCTGTTCTGTTCACGGCTTCCAGCTCCTCTTTTTCGCCGGTTTCCGTGTTGATCCAATAGAGTTTTTGACTGTCAAAATCAGATAAATCGAGCGTGAGTGTCACCATCTGGCTAAGGGCTGTTGCCTCTTGTTCCAATTTCGATGCCATACCGTTAGTCACCATAAAGAAATCGGCATTCTGTTTCTTGAAAAAAGAGGGATCGCCCTGTTCTTCTTTCGGTATAATATCGAAATAACCCAGATAGAGGTCGGCACCGTCATCCGCCTCAAGTCCGTCAATAAAAAAACGTCCGCAGATTTGTTTGATACAACTGCCTGTCGGATTGAAAACATCGACATTATCCGGTTGCCCTTCCGAATAACGTGAAGTTCCGGCGACATAACGTACATCGGATGTTTTCAGGCGAACCAGGTAATCACCCAGATTCAAACATTCCTTATTACACTGGTTAGCCCAGGTCATGTAAATGGAAGGACGTCCCGGTATACCGTTTTCAAACAAGAGCGACCAGGGAGTCGGTGCCGTAGCTCCGCCATAGCCGTCACCTTGCAGATAACGGAACCAATTCAACCATTTTCCGCCGAATGTCAGAGTCATAAAATAATACAGGCGAAGCTGAGATTCGGTCAGTTTATAGGTACCTTGATTCACAAATCCCTGAATGTATTGTCCGAAAGCGATATACTCCTTTTTATTTCCATCCCACCCTTCCAAAGCAACATCACGATAAGTTTTCAGATGCTGGGACATGTCTCTCACACCGATATAATCGTCGTTGTCAGAAGTATGGAAATAGTACCTGTCGTAGGTTATCAGATCCGGCAGGGCCACCTTCACATATTTGCGCAGATTGGAAGTAGACCACAATCCCGGATATTGGTTATTGTGTAACAGGGCATCCGGATAATGTTTTCGTGCCGTCAAATACCAATCTTTCAGGAAATAAAGATTCGTATCGGAGTAAACCTCTTCATCGCCAAAACAAATCGTAACCAGCTTATCGAGATAAGTTTTCTGATCGTCCGACAGGAAACCGCTTTGCTTTTCATGATCGGTGGGACCAACCTTTATCTGGTCGCCATGTGGTGCTTTCGCAATAGCCCATTGATTTCCCGGGAAATGTTTAAAAAAAGAGGTGTTGACAAGAGGAGGACCATAAAAAGTCGGACCGGTAAATCCCGTCAATGCCCAATCCGACGGCTGCATCACATAGGCCGGTTGACCTGCCTCACCTGCTAACTTGAAATTATCGGTAGCCAACCAACATTGTATCTGCAACCCATGCTTAATGAATATACGGTTACTGCGGAACCGTTCTGCAGAGATTTCTTCGATGGAGCCATTGTCGTCTTTTTTGTTGTTCTCCTTTTCCGAACAACCCACAAACAGAAACAAACTTCCAGTCAGAAAGAGTACCAGATATTTCCATACCTTTTGTGTCATCAGGAACATTCTTTAAAAGTTAATAATTGAAAATTTACATGCTTGAATTTCATCCGAAAGACATTGGCAAATGTAATTTTCCCTCCCAAGACAGGTTTCTGAAATATGTTTTAAACAGGTCGTATATTCTCAGCCAAAAGAAAAAATCCTACCAAAAAGGAGAAAAATCCTACTTTTTTTAAAAATAAGAGGATATATCTCACCAGATAATCTAAATTTGAGAAATAGGAGAGCGTATAAAAGGAGATTTACTGTAGGAAAAACGGCTAGCTTATGACAATTGGAAGCTGGAAAGAGAGAAAGGAGTAAAAACAAAAATACCATTAATTTTTTCAAAGAAAATCATACCTCTACCATTAGCAAACAGAGCTTACCAAAGTAAGAGGTTCGTTTGTACTATTTATTATTAAACAACCACAGTTTTAATGAAATGAATACATTACAAATTTTAGATAATCCCCGGATACCAACGCTAAAAAGAATACACTTGTTATTTTTTTTCGTGATCTTGCATGGTGTAACAAATGCACAAACCTTATATGACTATTATTTTGAGCAAATAACAACCACACATGGGCTATCACAAAACTACATCACCTGTATCCAACAGGATTCGCAGGGATTTATATGGATCGGCACCACCAACGGAGTAAATAAATACGACGGTTACCGAATGAGAGAATATTATAGTATTCCTAATGACATTCATTCATTAAAAGGAAATTATATTTCTACTATTTATAATGATTCATCGGAGCGATTATGGATCGGAACAAACAACGGAGTCTGTTGCTACCAACCTCAAACAGATAATTTCGAACATGTCGATTTAGAACAATTATCAGGCTATTCTCCTGCTAATCGTCATGTCACGGCGCTGTTCGAAGATCAAAATCAGACACTCTGGATCGGTACGGCCGGAGGTATGCTATACGCTTATTTACCGAAAGAAAAACAACTGGAGTCGTATATTACCATCCGCCAGGATCCTATCCGCACGGTTACCTCTTACCGTGATTCTTTATTGATCGGTTGTTCAAAGCTCGGACTTATGCACTTAGATACAAAAAGCAAACAAATGTATCAGACATCACTCGACTCACTCCATACGCATGTCTCTATTATTTCTTTTTTGAATGCTTCCAACGGCGAACTATGGATCGGAAGTAAAGAGAAGGGACTATTAAAATACGGAGAGGCATCCCCGGTTATAACTATCAAAGACATACAGAGCCTCTGTGCTATCTCCGATACCCGTATCATGATTGCGACAGAAAACAGCGGTCTACTCGAATATAATACACAAACCGGAAATAGTACCACCATTGGCACTGTCAATAATAAAAACCTGAACTCCGACGCAGTTACTTGCCTTTATAAAGATCGTACCAACATTTTATGGGTCGGTACCACCAACGGAGGCATCAATAAATTCGACCCCAACCGTAATCTATTCAAATATATCCCTATCTTGTCAAAAGACCTTTCGCACAACAGTATCCAGTCTGTTTTGACTCTTAGTAAACAAGGCGAACAAAAGCTATTGGTAGGCATAGACAATAAAGGTCTTTATATATATGACAAAACAACCAATAAAATTGCTCCACACGAAGCAAATGAGAGGTTTACAGGATTAAAAGACACACCTATCAATAGTTCCCTATATGACTCCAGAGGTTTCACCTGGATCGGAACATACGATAAATCATTGAAAATACTCGGACCGGAATCGGAAAGAAGCCATATAGAGCGGCTTATCCGGCAAAAGCTGTCCTCTTCCACAACTATCAAATTTATCATCGAAGATAAAAAGCATCACATCTGGATTGCGACCTCACAAGGGAAAATATTCCGTTACAACCCCGGAAAACAAATACTCGAAGAGTTCTACCGGACATTCAACAATCAACTTAACCCCAACAATATCCTGTCCCTTTACGAAGATTGTGAAGGGAGGATCTGGGCAGGAAGTATCTGCGGACTATTCTGCTATGAGGAATTTAGCAATGAATTCCAGTTAATCTGTCAACCCGATCAAGAAAATCCGTATGCAGACAAAAACAAAATCGCCCCCATCCGATTCATAAACGAAATATTATGGTTGGGGACGTATAACGGTATTATAAAATATACCCTCCAATCCGGAGAAATCCAACACTATACAACTAACGACGGACTGCCGGGCAACCTGATAAAAGGTTTGTTGTATGATCAGGATAACAATCACCTATGGATCTCTACCGACAAAGGTTTGAGTTGTCTGAATTTAGATGATGAAAGATTTACCAATTTCGGTCCCGAGGACGGTATTCTGAACCGGGAATTTAATAATATGAGCTTTTTACATGACCAGGACGGTAAATTTTTCTTTGGCTGCGTCAATGGCATTTATCATTTTGACCCCAAACAAATTTCTGTCAATCCCAACCTGCCTAAAGTGATTATTACCGATTGTCAGTTCTATAATAACGATCAGGAAGAAAAGATAGAAAAAACACATTATCTACCGGTCACCGGAAAAAATGAGATCCGGATTTCTCCCGAAAATTCAGTATTCAGCCTCCATTACGTAGCATTGAACTATACTAATACGGAAAAAAATCAATATGCCTACCGGTTAAAAAATTATGATAGCCAATGGAGATTCGTTGGTCAACAACGAAATGTCATGTTCACCAACCTGGATCCGGGAACTTATCACTTTCAGGTTATCGCTTCCAACAACGACGGAATATGGGATGAATATGGCAGTACGCTGAAAATCGTTATCCTTCCTCCTTGGTGGAGAACCGTTTGGGCCTATGCCATATACATTATTATTATCATCTATACTTTTTACCTGATTACCCGCTTTTACACCAACCGTATAAAAATGAGAAATTTATTGGCCAATGAGCAGTTCGAACGAAAGCAACTGGAAAAATTAAACTCACTAAAAATACAGTTCTTTTCAAATATCACCCATGAATTCCGGACGCCTTTAACATTAATACTCAGTCCTGTGAACAGTATACTGAACAAGAATGTCGGTAAGGCTATGCAACACGAATATCTGAAAATCATTCAAAATAATGGGTTGAAACTATTAGGATTAGTAAACGAACTCCTTGATTTCTCGAAATCCGAAGCCGGATTTTTCACCTTTTCGCCAATCTGTTCCGATCTCTCAGCCATTTTAAAAAACGAGATCCAGCCCTTCTACCCTTTAGCAAAAGAAAAACGGATCAACCTACAGTTCGATTATGAGGAGGAGGCTCTAATATGTCAGGCAGATTCTGTCATAATTCAGAAAATCATCTCCAATTTATTGTCGAATGCGATTAAACATACACCTGAAAACGGACAAATAATCCTTTCCTTACGAAAAGACAAGGAAGAAACAAATTCAAAAATATACATCTGCATCAAAGATTCAGGAAAAGGAATACCGAAAGATCAGCAGGAGTTTATCTTCGAACGTTTCTACCAGATAAAACAAGATATTACTGCCGGTACCGGAATAGGATTGGCCCTTGTAAAAAAATTAGTGAGTCTGCATCAAGGCAATATCAAAGTGGAAAGTGAGATAGGAAAAGGAAGTCTTTTCATTGTCGAAATTCCTTATATCGAGTCCGTAGAATCAGACAAACAGCAAATTAAGACTTTAGTGGAAAAAGAATCATTATCGGTTCCTTCAAACGGAATAAACGAAAAAAAACAGGATGAAGAAGCTGCGGTTAAACATCATACTATTCTGGTCGCGGAAGATAACAAAGAGCTTCGTATATATATCGCAAGCCTTTTGTCGAATGCCTACAACATATTAACTGCAGAAAACGGTAAGGAAGCATTGGAGATCGCTCAAAAGGAACAACCCGATGTTATTCTTTCCGATATATTAATGCAGGAGATGGACGGAAGAGAATTTTGTAAACATATAAAACAGAATGTCAATACCTGTCACATTCCTTTCATCATGTTGACAGCCCTGGCTTCCGACATGAATCAGGTGGAAGGATTGGATGCCGGTGCAGACGATTACCTCACTAAGCCGTTCAATCCCTCGATCCTGCAATCAAAAATTGTAAACATTCTGCAAAGCCGCATACTTATCTCCAGACGGAATAATACCTTGCAGGCCCTTCAGCCCGAAAAAGTTATTGTTGAAGATAAAGACAATCAATTCCTTCTTCACCTGATCGGAATAATAAAGGAGAACCTGAGCAATTCCGATTTGAAAATAGACGACCTGGGGAAAGAACTGGGTATGAGCCATACTCCTTTCTACAAAAAAATAAAGCAGCTGACCAATCAGACTCCCAACGATTTTCTAAAGAACATACGATTGGAGCAGGCCAAAAAACTCCTGTCCGACAGTGATCTGACTGTCAGTGAAATTGCTTACCGGTGCGGATTCAATTCACCCAAATATTTTCGTGAATGTTTTAAAAGACATTTTGGAGAAAGTCCTAGTGAATACCAGGAACATCAGATAGAGAGATCTTCCTAATTTTTTTCATGTGTGAAAATAATCCTGTACTTTTGTAGAAATTCATAAACGCATGAAAAAATTACTAATCTTAACATCGGCCCTTTTGTTAACAGGGTCCGTTTTTGCCGACAACGATCCGTTATGGATGCGCTATCCGGCAATTTCTCCGGACGGAGGAACAATAGCTTTCACCTACAAAGGTGATATCTATACCGTACCGGCTACCGGTGGTAAAGCCACCCAGTTGACAACCCATCAGGCTCATGACACACGCCCGGTCTGGTCGCCCGACGGAAAACGGATCGCTTTCGCTTCCGACCGTAACGGAAATTTCGACGTCTTCATTATGAATAAAGAAGGAGGCGCACCGACTCAACTAACGACCCATTCGGCCAGCGAATATCCTCAAACATTCAGCGACAACGACCACGTTCTTTATACAGCCTCTATCCAACAGGACGTAAAAGACAGCCAGTTCCCTTCGTCACTGTTTTCACAGGTCTATCAGGTCAGCTCTACCGGGGGACGACCGACATTATACTCTTCACTGGCAATGGAAAACATAGCGTTCAGCAAAGACGGAAGCCAACTGTTGTATAATGACTTCAAAGGATATGAAGATCCCTGGCGTAAACATCACCAATCTTCCATCACACGTGATATCTGGCTATGTTCATTGGATAACGAGCGGTCTTTCAAGAAGATCACCACTTTCCGCGGTGAAGACCGTAACCCGGTCTGGACAGCCGACGGAAAAGCTTTTTATTACCTAAGCGAAGAAAAAGGCAGTTTCAACATCTTCAAGAACGACCTGACCGGCAAAAACGGCAAACAGATAACCAATCATACGACACACCCCGTCCGCTTCCTGACTTCCGACAATAACGGAATGCTTTGCTACGGATATGACGGTGAAATATATACGGTCAAAGAGGGCGGCCAACCTTCAAAAGTAAAAGTAAGCATTATCTCTGACCAGACAGAGAACGATCTGGTCCACCGTCTGATGTCGAACGGAGCAACCAGCATTGCCGTATCTCCGAATGGGAAAGAGGTGGCTTTTATCGTAAGAGGTGATGTATATGTTACTTCCGTTGAATTTGAAACAACCCGCCAGATCACCGATACACCGCAACAGGAGCGTAACATCGATTTCAGCCCTGACGGTCGTTCTCTGGTTTATTCTGCAGAACGGGGAGATACATGGGGTATCTACCAGAGCAGCCTGGTTCGTAAAGACGATAAATATTTTACCTATGCACAGGAAATAAAAGAGGAACCGCTGGTTGTAACGGAAAAAACATCTTTCCAACCGGCTTATTCACCTGACGGAAAAGAGGTTGCTTTCCTGGAAGATCGTACGACATTGCGTGTGATCAATCTGAAAAGCAAACAGGTACGTACAGTCTTGGATGGTAAATATAATTACTCCTACAGCGACGGAGACCAGACTTATCAATGGTCACCCGACAGCAAATGGTTCCTGGTACAATATATAGCTATCGGCGGATGGAATAACAAAGACATCGCACTGGTAAAAGCGGATGGCAGCGGAGATATTACCAATCTGACGGAAAGCGGTTATTCGGACAGTAATCCTAAATGGGTACTCGATGGGAAAGCAATGATCTGGTCGTCCGACCGGGCTGGTTACCGCAGTCATGGCAGCTGGGGTTCACAGGACGATACCTATATCATGTTCTTTGATGCCGAAGCTTACGATAAATTCCGTCTGAGCAAAGAAGAACTCGCCCTGATCGAAGATGAAGATAAAGACAAAGAGAAGGACAAGGACAAAAAAGATGATAAAAAGGATTCCAAAGAGAAAAAAGCGGATAAAAAGAAAGACGATAAAGATAAAAAAGACGACAAGGATAAGCCTGTCGATCCGTTGAAGTTCGACCTGGAGAATCGCAAAGACCGTGTTATCCGCCTGACAATCAATTCCTCCAACATGGGAGATGCTGTATTGACACCGAAAGGCGATAAACTTTATTATTGCGCCGCTTTTGAAAGCGGTTACGACCTGTGGGAACGCAACTTCAAAGAAAATACAACTAAGCTATTGATAAAAGGTGTTGGTGGCGGAAGAATGTTTACCGACAAAAAAGGTGAAAACCTCTTCCTTGTTTCGGGTGGCCAATTGAAAAAGGTAGCAGTCAAGGATAGCAAGACTGAAAATATCCCGTTCAAAGCTGAATTTTCTTACCGTCCTCCACAGGAACGCGAATATATTTTCAGTCATGTATGGCGTCAGGTGGAAGACAAATTCTATGATCCGACTATCCATGGCATCGATTGGGAAAGCTATAAGAAAGCGTATGCCCGCTATTTGCCGCACATCAACAACAATTACGATTTCCAGGAAATGTTATCGGAATTGTTAGGCGAATTAAACGGTTCACATACAGGTGCCCGTTACTATGCCAGCTCCGCTACTCCGGCAACGGCTTGCCTGGGGGCATTCTATGATAACAGCTACAACGGCGACGGTTTGAAGATTGCCGAGATCATCGCAAAAGGCCCGTTGACCCTGGCAGATACCAAGATCAAACCGGGTTGTATCATCGAAAAGATCAATGAGAAACCGATTAAGAATGGGGAAGATTATTATCCGTTGTTAAGCGGAAAAACCGGAAAAAAAGTGCTATTGTCCGTTTACAATCCGGCAACGAAAGAACGTTTTGAGGAACAGGTTAAGCCGATCTCTTACGGTGAACAGTCGAACCTGCTTTACAAACGTTGGGTAGAAAACTGCCGCAAGAGAGTAGACGAACTTTCTGGTGGAAAAATCGGCTATGTACATGTCAAAGGCATGAACAGCGAAAGTTTCCGCGAAGTCTACTCCGAATTACTGGGCCGTTGCCGCAACAAGGAAGCGGTGATCGTCGATACCCGCCACAACGGTGGAGGCTGGTTGCATGACGACCTGGCTACGTTATTGAGCGGTAAAGAATATCAGCGTTTCATGCCACGCGGACAGTATATCGGTAGCGATCCGTTCAACAAATGGCTGAAACCGTCGTGTGTACTGGTTTGCGAAGATAACTATTCGAACGCCCACGGCTTCCCCTGGGTATACAAGACATTGGGTATCGGTAAGCTGATCGGTGCTCCCGTGCCGGGAACTATGACAGCCGTTTGGTGGGAAGCTCAGATCGATCCATCTATTATATTCGGTATTCCGCAGGTTGGTGTCCAGGATATGCAAGGTAACTACCTGGAGAACCATGAACTGGAACCGGATATTGAAATCTACAACACCCCGGAATCACAGTTGAAAGGCGAAGACCATCAACTGGAAGAAGCGGTGAAAGTTATGTTACAGACGGTAAAAAAGTAAATACCTGACAAATATAAAAAAGCGGATCAAATCAGTTGCCTTTTAACAGCAACTGATTTGATCCGCTTTTTTATTGTACTTTCTCCATTTGATAGAAATAAAAAGAGAATTCCTTTTTTACAAGCTGTTTTTCCTCAAAAAAAATTATTTTTGTAGTAATGAATCATAGAAAGAAACTTGATCATGAACAGGAAAGAATCTCTGAATCTGATACTATTGAATATTGCACGAAAGGTACATTACGCCGATTGGAACTGGAAAGGAGTAAACAGTCCTTTCGCCCGATTATATATGGTGGAAAGCGGTTCTGCAAAAATACTAATGCCGGACGGTACATTTACGATAGAACCGGGACACCTTTATCTGGTTCCTTCTTTCGTGACGCATGGATATGAAAACGACAGTACGTTTGTCCTTTATTATATGCACATTTATGATGAACAAAATATTTTTGACAGGTTAAAATTCCCCTTCGATGTTCCCGCAAAAGAAATAGATGTCTTACTGATGAAGCGCCTGTTGGAGATCAACCCGGATAGGGAACTGAAACGGTCGGATCCTGATACCTATGATAATTTTCCTACTCTAATGCAAAGTATCGCTAAAAATGACCAGTATCCTTATTATTCCGTGGTAGAAACAAGCGGTATATTGATACAACTATTTTCCCGCTTTCTGGAAAAATCATCGTCCAAACAAACTATTACCGATGAGCGGATCGTCAATATATTACGTTACATCAGAGAAAACATAAATCAAAATATTAAAATTGAAGATTTATCGTCCATGTGCTATCTGACCAAAGATCATTTTATCCGCCTGTTCAAAAAAGAGATGAATTGTACTCCTTTACAATATATCAATCAGAAGAAAATAGAGAAGGCACAATTGATGATGGTCATCGGTAAAAAGCCTGTCAAAGACATCGCCTTCAACCTTTCATTCAACGAACTGTCTTATTTTTACCGGTTATTTAAAAAAATAACCGGTAAATCTCCTCAAGCATATAAAGCACAATTCCAGAATGAGGAATAACATACCCAGAGACTTAAAGTATAGAAATTTTCTCCCTGGAAATGAAGGGATAACACGTAAACAACTCCGTATCGATAATATAATAAGGCTTATACTCAAATGAGCTATTGCCGCAAGAAACTGTAAAATGAAGCGGTTTATCTTTGGCCGGATCAAGCCTTCGTGTCAACTCATCATGAGAAAGAGGGATTTGAAGCCTTCCTTTTTGGATAGAATCCCCGGTTACGGCCATCAGAAGCGGTCCATATTCCAGAGCATAAGCATCCTGCCCTTCAAAGTCTTTTGATATACCTGCATATTTAACCAGTCTAAAATCCATCGGCAAAGAGAAGGTGATGACATCCTTATTATTCCATTTCCTGTCAAGGACAATATAGCTGCCCGGAATGCCGGTCGACTTTTCTTTATCATTGACTGTAACGGTCATAGCCGACGAGGCCCAGGAAGGGACACGGATGCGTATTTTACCGGTAATGCTTTTCTTTGTCGTCAGGACCAGTTTTACAGCAGGATTTTCCGGAAAAGAACTTTCCATTTGCAAAGTTAACGGAATGCCATTTTGCTTCCAGGTGAGAGTTGAAGGGTTAAACAGATCGACATAAATGCCATCATCCGCTATTTTATAAATAAATTCCGGTAAAGCTCCGATCAAACGGGTTCCCTGTCCTTCGCAACAAGTATTATCCTGATCTCCTTTCTTCTTTTTATCGATCAGGCGGACATGATAACGGATCCTGCCGTTCTGATCCTGGTTAGCCAATGCCACATTGTAAATAGACTTTTCTATTTCATTCGCATATTTCTCATTATCAGGATAAAGCAGGCGTAACTGTTGGTTAAAAAAGGTCCAGAACGAACTGCCGCACAACTCTCCGGTATCTGCCGTATGCAAATGATAGGATTTAGGAGGATAGTCATTATGCTCGGAAAGAGCAATGCTACCTCCGGTATGTTCAAAATAGTCGTGTATCAAATCCCAACCACCCAATGCCGCATGCAGATACATCTCATCCCCGGTTGCCATATACATATCGATCAGTGCACTCAATACGACGATCAGATAACAGTGTGAGCGATCGTAAGGATATTGCCAAAGTGCATCCGGGTCCCGGTCTTTCAGTTGTTCCAACCAGAAATTCATCTGATAATATCTTTGTACGGTCTGGATATCTTCCGGCACTCCGACCGGAGTATGATAGGTACGAGTATTGGCAATAACACCCTGTATACCGAATCCTCCCCGAAGCATCAATTCTTCAAGATAAGGGCAGGTATTGAACCAATCATAGAAATTGCGCAATAATTCGTAGGCCCTGGGATTTCCGGACAAGCCCGCTTCAATCAATCCCTGGGTCAACCAGGAACGGCTATAGCCACCGGTTTCACAGAACAATATATTTCTTTCGGGAAAACCGAGCAGATATCCGTCGGGGTCGGCACATTCTTCAATTACATCGATGACCGTATTCATGCCGTTACGTAATCGTTTATCCTCCAGCCACCGAAGTTGATTACCCGCTCCCATCAGGTATCGCCCGGCAAGAGAACCACCTAATATCCTGACCCAGGGGGCTTCATAAGGCCGGTCTTTCTTTTCACTGACGGGTTTTCCTGCTCGGATGCGGAAATCGCGTACTACATCGTTAATACTGAACGAGGTTTGCAGGTAATCGGCATTACGTTCTAACGCCTGTTTAAATAATCCGCCAACACAGACACCTGTACGAGGGACTTTCATTTGAGTATTTACAGGTTTCCAGTTCTCAGGTGAAGTCACATTCTCTATATGGTCATAGACAACACTTTCTCCTACGGGACGACGGGGACGAAGCAGCGTATGTTTGCCGAGATAACCGGAACCCGAATCGGATAGTAGTCTGTTTTCTGCCACATTCCGGTTTTCTGCAATCACTTCGAAACGCCAGAGATCAAAATAATATTTATTCCGGTTTTGCGGCGGTTTCGTCACAGTGAGCCTGACATAACGGCCGGATACAGGATTTTGCGGGACATAAGTATCTATCTTCTCGACAATAGTGACTTCATAATCTTTTTCCGTTTGATCGGTTATCAATGCGGATTGGGAGAATGTTTCTTCATCGGATGCCTCTATCCTGAAGCGTAAAGGAAAACCGGGACGAGTGTAACGGTCCCAGTTATCACGTATATACGGGTAAAGTTTTACCTCTTCGATCGAAAAAGACCTGCCAAGATCTACCTGTATCCAACAAGTATCCGGGAAATTGCCTGGTTGCGACCTGTATGCCGGTTCATGCGTCCTGCCGGCAACTCTTTCTACTCCCATAGGACCACCTTTCAGGTCAGTAACCTGCGCAATTACAGACCCGATACAAAAAAGTATGACAAGAGGCGTTATAATATATTTTATTTTCATTTAATCATTGATTATTAGAGTTCATAAAAATCATGCCGGATTCCGCCTATTGGCGGATACAGAAAGTATAAGCATATTTGCAGGGCCGTTTTTCCATATCCTGTAAATATTCGGGTATGAAAATGAACGTTTTACCATCTTTGTATTCCCAGTTTAAAGGGATATCGTTTCCCAATAAATAAATTTTACTGTTATCAGCTGGCCTGACTGTATTTAACTCCAACCGGTCACCTGGCCAGTCCAGAGAAATAGCATATACGGTCTGCCGGTCTTTACTGCAAGTATAGCGTATTGCTTCTTCGGCGATAATATCATAAGGCCGGGTATAATAAATACCTTCCCCATTTATTTTCAACCATTGTCCGATCTCTTTCAGTCTTTTCACCTGCATATCGGGCAATGCTCCCTGACCGTCCGGATTGACGATCAACAATAAATTACCACCCCGTGCAACAATATTTATCAACATATCCACTAACTCCTTGGATGTAACGACATTTTCTTCCGTATCCTGCCAGTTAAAGCCGAAAGACTGGCTGATACCCCGGTTTTCCTCCCAGGCATGCGACAACTTTGTTTTATAGCCTTTGGATATCCCATAACCATATTCGCTGGTAAAAATATCCCCCCGTATATTGCGTAATGTTCTACCGCCTACCATGCCGTAACGATCGTTTACCGCCACCTCTTTCCGCCCTTCCGCCTGATTATAGAAATAAGCGGCTATTTCATAGGTTCCCAATTCTTCAACCGGAGTAGTCCAGTCCCCGTCATACCACAGGATATCCGGATCATACATATCTATAAACTCGGCCGCCTGAGGAATGAGATAGTCTTTCAGATAATCTTTCACCGGTATTTTACCGGGAATGAGTTTCTCCCAGGCTACCCACGTTTCAGCTTCAGGTAACGACGTTTCAGACAGAGGGACATCGGTTCCTATATTCGTATTTCCACGAAACCAGGTCCGCTGTAAAAGTTCGCCGTTATCCCCTATGATCGGATATTCCCAGTCCTGAGTACAATAGTAAAAGCCAAATTTCAAGCCTTTCAACTTACATTGGGCTACAAGAGGGGCTATCAAATCTTTATCGTGTCTGTCTCCCATATCCATGTGGGTATAAGAAGAAGGCCAGAGGCAAAAACCGGAAAAGTGTTTGGCAAACGGAATCACATATTTCATTCCGGCTTCTAACGCCAGGTCTGTCAACTGTTCAGGAGAATAATCATTTGCCTTAAACAATGGAATAAAATCTCCTCTGCCGAAATCAGTTCCCCAATTCTTATCATGGTAAGGTTTGAGGTTCGGCTGCCTGTCCTTATAAGGCCTGCCCGGTACCATACGGTATTCGTACCAGTCGGGATAAACCGGTTCGTTTTCCAATTCGGTAGCGTAACCGGCGAGAGACCAGAGGTTCCAATCGAAAAACATCCCGAATTTCATATCCTCGAACCATTCCGGTGTCTGATGCCGGTCCAAAGACTCTCCCTCTGCTTTATATCTTCCGCGTTCAATCACACCGATAATCCGCTGATATTCTCCGGCTGCGTGTAGCATCAGAGCATCAGAGAATTTCTCTTTCATATCAAATAGGGAATAGGGATAACGATAGGGAGCAGGATCATATCCTTCCGGTCTCCTGTGCTCTTTTGGAGCCAGAAGGATCTCTTCCTGCTGAGCATATGCAAAAGATAGGAAAAGGCAGGACAAAATGCAGATAACAGATAGTTTATATTTCATATATCATCTTATTTATCCGGCAACAGACCGACCTTTTTTCTGACAAATCTGCTGCCGGTTTGATTATTTAGCCTATCTGTCTGTCCAACCCGGGTTTTGTTGCAGAACGACATCTTTATTCGTATCAATAACCGATTGGGGAATAGGCCACAGATTATAGTTGAAATTTAAAGTCGCTTTTGTTTCCGGCCAGAAAGCATATTGACGTATCCGGTCGACAGCAATCGTGCCGCCCATACGAAGTAATGTATTCCAGCGAGTTTCTTCATATATCAATTCCCGTGCTCTTTCATCCAGGATCATATTGAAATTGTCATCCATATCGGCCGCAGTCACCATGTAACTACATTGGGCACGTGCCCGTAAAAGATTGATATCGGATGCCGCCCCTTGTTTATTTCCTAAACGTTGTTTCGCTTCCGCCCGGAGAAGAATCGTTTCCGACAAACGGATGTAATAATCATCGCGGAACAGATTGCTGCGGTCCTGCCCCATATCAGTTCCTACATATTTATCGGTAGTCACCTTGCACGACTGAGGCCAGGCACGGCTCCGGTTATTATCGTTGACGGCACTGCTCGTATTGCCATAATAGATATAATCCCAGGGGATTACCTTCAGATAATAAGGGGAACCCGGAACATTCCCTTTGAAGCGCCTTCGCATGACTACTTCCGAATTACGCAGGTCTTCACCCCATTTATCGTCATAGATGAAATCACGTGTGTACATCGTTGCATTGACACGGGTAATTCCGCGGCCACCGATATCCTCCAGCATACCGGTAATGACGTCCGGAATACAGTCACGGAACGAATGACCGTAAGCACGCGTATATTTCAGATAAGATTGCTTATCTTCTGCCTGATAGGCATCCCAATCGACTTGTAAAGTCCAGATACTCTCTTTATTTCCATCCTGATAATTGATATTTCCATCCTGGAATAAATCCCAGAAATGATTCGGATAAAACAGCAGAGTGTCCACCACCGCCCTGGCGGAGTTTCCGCTTTCATGAATATCGATCGTAAAAGTCGCCTCGTTCGCCCGTTTACCGAACCGACCCGTCATCAGAGAATAGGTTCCTCCGTCGATCAATTGGTTTGCATAGTTGACAGAGGAAGTATAAGCTGCCTGTGATTCACCCGACTTACCTTCCGCCTCCAGTTGGATACCGAGCGAAAGATATAATTGTGCCAGGTTATGTTGTGCCGCCCCCCGGACAATCCGCCCTCCGCTGGCTGTAGTTTCAGGCAAATCGCTCAATGCACTCTCCAGATCGTCGATAGCAAACTGATAGGTCTGTATCCTCGTACTTCTTTCAAAATCGTAACGGGGACCGGTAACCAACTCGTCCACAATGGGGACACCTCCGAACAATTCTCCCAAGTTCCTATAGGCAAACGCACGGAAAAATTTAGCCTGTGCAATGATATAGGCTTTTTCGTCCGCCGAAGCCCAGGTAATCTGCGGCAGTTCTGCCGCATACATCGCCAGGTTAGTACGGGAGATGATCTTATACATATCTGCATAGATATCTTTAAATGTATTATGATTCGAGTTAATGGTACTATAATCACTGAAAGTCGATCCTTTACGGTTGCTGCCTACATCGTACATATCCGTCCCCTTGCCTCTCCAATCGTAATAGGAAGCACTTTCTCCCGGATTGGTCCACATGGTTCTGAGTTGCGAGTAGATAGCGATCACAATCTGGTCTACCTGGGCAGAGGTCGAATAGATGTTATCGATGGTATAGAATGATTCCGGATTCTCCTCAAGGAATTTATCATCATTGCAGCTTGTCATACTGAACAGTATGGCCAACATGCAGACAGTTAATATGGATATTATTGCTTTCATATTCGGAATATTTTAAGTTACTGTTAAAAACTGATGTTTACCCCTAACGAATAGGTAGACAGTACCGGCAGGTTACCATCGTTATATCTACGCCCTGTTTCGGCATCCACACCTTCCCACTTAGTAAATATCAGAGGATTCTTAGCTGTCAGATAAACCTTGAGGTTATTGATATTGACCGACTTAAGCAATGAACGGTCGAAGGTATATGACAGGGAGACATCTTGTACCCTTACAAAGGTCCTCGATTGTAATCCTTTGAAACGGTTATCGCCTGTAAAAGTCGCCGACGGATAGGTATTGCTTTTATTCTCCGGAGTCCAGTAAGGGATCGAGATCGTATTATCCATAAACATGCCTGATCCGTTGATCTGGAAAGCCCTCGGATTTTCTTTCATGTAATAGTTATTACCTCCGAAGATACCCACCAACATGATATATAACTCGAAATTCTTATATCTGACGGTGTTACTCATATTCAGCCTGAAGTTTTCTTTCGAGTAACCCAGGATCGTCCGGTCATCGTTTGTGATACCCGGCTTCCCATCCAAATCTGCATATTTCGGATTACCGGGCAGGGCACCGGTCAGTTCCATATACTCTGCATCGTCTTCCTGCACGATGCCTATCTGCTTGAAACCGTAGATGGCACCTAACGATTTACCGATAAACAGCGAGTTACCGATGTCATCGTCTTCCTTTCCGTCTCCATCGATATCTTCCCCATATAATTTTACCAGTTTGTTTTTATTCTTCCAATAAGTAACCGAGGTAGACCATCTCCAATCTTTGTTTTGGACATTGACCGAATTAACCGTCAGTTCCACTCCCGTATTGTTCACCTGTCCCATGGAAGTAGTGATACTGGAGAAACCTGTCATAGAAGGGATCACACGGCTGAATAACTGGTCGTATGTTTTGGAATGATAAATATCTATATCGACAAACAAACGGTTATTCAACCAAATCGATTCAAATCCGGTATTCAAGGCATCCGTACTCTCCCATCCCAGGTTATAGTTTCCCATATTACTCTGTACCAAACCATAATAGATCTTATCTCCCGTATCGGAGAATTCGTAACGAATACCTCCTGCCGGTCCGTTCTGCACTTTCGACAAGGTTGCGTACGGATCGATAGCCTGGTTGCCGTTCTGTCCCCATGAAAACTTCAGCTTCAGGTTATCCAACGGTTTGAAGTTCTTCAGGAAACGTTCCTCGGAGATACGCCAGGCAGCTCCTACAGATGCAAATGTTCCCCATTTAGTATTGGAACCGAAAACGGAAGCCCCGTCCCGGCGAACAGAAGCCGTCAGGTAATACCGGCTGTTGAAACCATAATTCGCACGGGCCAGGTAACCGATATTAGCCTTTCTGTAAGCACCATTCAGATTGAATTTCTGGACTGTGGCGTAATGAAGGCCGGAAGATCCCAATGTTGTACTACCGGCAGAAGCAAAATCACTACCTGTGATCTGGTTACGCGTATATTTCATCTCATCACGGGTCGCAACCAGAGTTGCTTCCACATCGTGCAGGCCAAACCGGTTTTTATAGGTGATGATGTTATCTACTACATAACTGTATGTCTTCGTATTCTGCAAGTCACCATTAGCTTTAGCCAACAGGTTTTCGAGTGCGGCAGGCGAATAACGTTCAAGCCCTGCCCCTTCGGTTATATAATAACCTTCATGGTAGAAGTTACCCGTTTCCGTAAGGTCCAGGTTTGGCTGGAAATTAAGCCGGTAGCTCAGCCCTTTCACCCAGGGGACCTGTACCGTCGCATACGCATTCAGACGGAAGTTCTGACGGATATCCTTATTATCGCGCGTTCCGGATTTTGCATCCCACAACGCATTGGTCGAACCGATTTCACGCGGATATTTTTCCAGGTTGCCTTCTTCATCCCGGTAGATCACACCTACAGGAGTCAGGGCAAAGGCCGAATTTACACTGGCTTCGACGCCGGAATAGTCACGGCGGGAATAACGAGCATCGACCCCGATATTCAACCAGTCGGTTATATCCGTATTGATCTTACCGAAGACCGAGATGCGATTGTAATCATCTCCCTTGATCACATGGTGGCTTTCTTCATAAGCCGTAGATAGATAATAGTTAACGCCTTTTCCCCGGCCGGAAACAGATAACTGATAATCCTGAAAAGTTCCTGTACGGCTGATCTCATCGAACCAGTCCTGTTCTACACCATTCTGATAATTAGCCAGTTCCCCGGGTTTCATCCAGGAAGTTTCACCTTCCGAATATCCACCGGCAGTATTGACTTTACGTATCCACTCTTCGGTTCCCATTACTTTCGGTCGTTTTTGCCAGGCATGTACACCGGCATTGGCATTCAGCGTGATGACCGGTTTATCCGTCTGTCCTTTCATGGTCGTGATCGCAATAATACCATTACCTGCCCTTGTTCCGTAGGCAGCGGCAGAAACTGCATCTTTCAGTACATCGATACTAGCCACATCACTCGGGTTGATATCGCCGATCTCCCCCATATAGATGACTCCGTCCAATACGATAAGCGGCTTGTTCGACGATTCGTTAATTGAATTTTGTCCGCGTATCAGCATTTCCGGGTCTGATCCGACACCGGCGGTGGCTCCGACATTCAGACCTGATACATTTCCTTTCAGCGACTCCAGCACGTTCAGGTTGGGCATAAGGGCTGCGGGAGAGTTTTCCAGCTTCACGGAGCTTACCGAACCGGTAAATTCGCGGCGGCGAGCGGTTCCGTAACCGATAACGATCACCTCATCCAAAGTCTGGTTATCTTCTTCCAGACGTATGGCATAGTGTAGCTGTGCTCCTACGGTAAATTCCTTAGTCATGAAACCTATATAAGTGACTTGTATTACAGCCCCGGGAGCTACCGATAAAGAGAACTTCCCGTTCTGATCGGAAATAAGACCGTTGGTAGTCCCCTTTTCTACAATATTAGCACCAATAATAGGATCACCGTTTTCGTCCGTTACAGTTCCGGAAATTATTTTCTCCCGTTGTGTGTTGTTATCATTTATCCGGGTAATGACAATGTGGCTCCCCTGATATTTGATATCGAAATGACGTCCGGGAAGAATCTTCGGTAAAACGTCCTGTACGGTTCCCTCTACAGGCAGCGATCGTACAACTCCGCTATCATCCAATTCCTGGGCATTGTAATCGATAGACAGGTTACTTTGTTGTTCGATCTGTTTGAAAGCTGCTTTCAACGTTACATTATTCCCTGCAATACGTACCCGCTGTTGCTGGGCATGGCCGGATACACAAAAAAGGGTTAGTGCAACAATGAAAAGTATCCGGGTTTTATTTTTATACATGCGATTATGTATTAGAATGGTTAATTTCATATCTTTGTATATTTATATGATTTATGAGATTGATTTGATTGGTTCTCGTTACAGATATAATCATTGAGATCTCGAACGCCGGGGAGAGCAAATCGGCAAAGGTTATTCTTCCCGGTTTCTTTTTTGCATGATGTTATCTCCTTTTGTCATTAATATAAATATTTCTTCCCTGGATGGTATAGTTCATGCCGGTCAGCAAACGAAGCACCTCCATAGCCTCGCCGACCGTTTCACCCGGCATAAATTTCACATTGTATGTATGGTTCCTGTAAAATGACGTGTTGTAATGGAATGTCACATTATATTTACGTTCCAGTGCGACAAGTATTTCCTCGACCGGAGTATTATCGAATACAAGGAATCCTTTCCGTTCCATCCTGTAAATATCCATATCGATATCATGGACATAAAAAGAACCTTCACGGTTTGAATAGACCAGCTGCTGGCCGGGAATAAGCAGATAACGTCCCGATGTCTTATTTTTGATTGCAACAGCTACCCTTCCTTCTTCTAGCGTAGTTGTCGTAAAGAGATCATCGGGATAAGATTTAACTGTAAATTTTGTACCGGTTACTTCCACATCGATATAGTGGGTTTTAACATAAAACGGTTTGTCACAGTCCGGCTCCACTTCAAAGGTGGCTTCTCCGGAGAGAAATACAGGCCGGTCATCTGCAGCAAACTCTTCCGGGTAAATAAGTACGGACCCGGCACTTACCCAGACTTTCGTCTCATCGGGAAGCCGGATATACCGGGTATCCCCATAAGGAATAAAAACTTCCACCATATCAATCGTCTTGTAAGGAGTCAACCGATTAGTTACGAGGTAAGTCATACCGATGGAAAAGGCCAGTACCACTATGGTTGCTGCATATTGTTTCCATTTGTATAACCGTGTACGTCCGGTCCGCCATGTCTTACGATTTCCGATGCGGCCGGCAACCGACAGCCAGTCTTTATATGTTTGTTCGTCGGCAGTTTCAGGAATAGTTCTCCACACTTCTGCCATTGCCTCTATTTTTTCCTGTTGCCCGCCGGGGGCACAAAGCCATTGACCGAAGATATGCCGTGTATGCTTCGGGAAGCGTTTGCCAAAGAAGGTTCGAATAATATGATCGATCGTTTTCTTTTCCATATTCTTTTTCCTTTATATATAGTAGTAAAGGAAAGAAGGTGATACGCACGAAGAAAAAAGCTGTTATTCAACAGAAAAGACAGAGATACAACAACACCTTACGCAGTTCCGAAAGAGCAAGGCTCAGATTGTTTTCCACCGTGCGTTTATTGAGGTTCAGTTTTCCGGCAATCTCCTCATTACTCAGTCCTTCATAACGGCTCATACGGAAAATACGCTGACGCCGGACCGGCATTTGATTGATTTGTATTTCGATCTGTAATTGCAGGTCCTGGAGGAACAGACTTTCTTCGACTGTTTCAGCAGGAGCAGGGTGGAGAATCTGGCTAAGGGCATATTTCTCATGCACGATCAAGCGGTCATAATAATTATACACCTGATAACGGCCTATCTGGAAAAGGTAGGCGGTAAATGATTCCACATGAGCCAGCCGATGCCTTTTTTCCCAGATATCGAGGAAAATATCCTGGGCCATATCACGACAAAGTTCTTCCTCCTGGAGGAAGCCCGCCAGGAAAGTTACAAGTTTGGGCTGATAACGCATGAATATCCGTTCAAAAGCCCGCATGTCACCAAAAGCTATTTTCTTCAGATCTCCTTTTTCTTCCATAAGTTTCTTTCATATGGGGAGGGGTCGAGGTTCCATAATAGCTACTACAAAGATATAATTTTATATGAATCTCATTCCATATATCGGGTATAGCAGTTATTTCATTCACAGACAGGTCCACCGGGTTTTGAACCGATAAAAGAAAAATAAGCGACTACACAATAGGCGAACATCGGCACGATCATCGCCGGTGCTACGGCATGCGCCCAATGAGAATCCGCGATAAGTCCCATAACAGGAGTCAGGATCGCACCTCCGATCAAACTCATGATCAATACGGAAGCTCCTAATTTTGCATTTTGCCCCAACCCCTTCACTCCGGATGCAAAAATAGTGGGATACATTAACGACATAAAGAATGTGGTACAAATCATAGCACCGATACCGATCCAATGGGAAAGATCATGTAATCCGAACACATTCGCCCAACGGGAAGAGGCGATCACGATCAAAACCAGTCCGATATTGATCAGTGAATAAACGCCCATCAAACGGGTAGGTTTTATATATTTCATCAAAAACGTCGAGAAAAAACGGCCGCACATGAACAGGACCATATTCAGTATCAATAACCCTCCGGCCTGTTTCTCCGTCATCGGACTGTTTTCCTGTACATAGGTGATCAGATAACTCCAGGTTCCCAATTGTGCCCCCAGATAAAAGAATTGAGCAATGACGGCATTATACCAATGCGGGTATTGTAGCAACGCCCTGAAACTACCTTTGTGTTCGGTATCGCCCGATGTCTCTATTTTAGGAAATTTAGTACGCCAGATCAGGAAGGCTACTATCAGTACAATAATACCCAGAATAATATAGGTAGGACCGACACGCAGGTTCTCCGCTTCCAGAAAGGCATGATATGTCCCGGCTGTTTTCATCTCGAGTATTTCCCCTGCTGTCGGTTCATTCCCCGAAAAAATAAAGATCGTACCGACAGCTACGCCGGTAATACCACCGATCGGGTTAAAAGACTGGGCCAGGTTCAGCCTTCGCTCAGAGGTTGCCGGATCACCCAGTCCGACGATAAAACTGTTAGCACCCAGTTCCAGGAAGGCCAATCCGCTGGCTATAACAAACAAAGCTCCGAGAAAATAGATATAAACTCCTGCCATTGCCGCAGGGAGGAAAAGAAAACAACCCAGGGCAAAAAACAACAATCCGACAATCAACCCCGCTTTATAGCCCATCCGCTGCATAAAAAGTCCCGCTGGTATAGCCAGGCAAAAATACCCCAATTTAAAAGCAGACTGTACAAAACCGGCTTCCAGTCGCGACAACTCCATCGATTTCATGAATTGCTTGATCAACACATCATTCAACGTATTCGGTAAAGCCCACATGAAAAAGAGGAGCGTCACTAATATAAAAGTAAAGGTATATCCCGGTGTTATAAGATGTGGTTTATCTTTTGTGTCATTCATGGTTTTCGTGTTTTAATTTGTGAATAATAGATATACAAGCTTCCATATAAATGCCTACATCGACAGAATAAGAGATATACTGAATCCCTGCCTTTCTCCATAAAGCAGCCGATTCGGGCGTATCACAGAAAACTCCGAGTACAACTCCCGCCGCCCGTGCTTTCCCTGTAATATCTTCTATAGCCTTGATGACCGAAGGATGTGAAACTTGCCCCGGTACTCCCAACGATTGCGAAAGGTCATAAGGACCGACAAACAGAATATCAAAACCTTCCACCCGTAGTATTTCATCCAGCTCATCGATCGCCTGCGTTCCTTCGATCTGCAGAATAACCAGTGACCGGTTTGCTTTCCTGAAATACTCATCCCGGGGAATGGCCGAATAACGGGCGGCTCTTACAAAACGGCACACGCCACGTTCTCCGTCCGGAAAGAAGCGGGCTGCTTTCACAACTTCACGGGCCTCCGAAGCCGAACGGACCTGTGGCACCTGTATTCCTTTTGCTCCCAGATCCAACGCTTTACCGATAGTCATTTCCAACGAATCATAGGTACGGACTACCGATATGACATCACTGACCTCCGCAGCTCTGACCAGATGCTGTAAACCGGAAAATCCAACAGGACCATGTTCCATATCCAGAATGACAAAATCAAACCCTGCATATCCGGAACACTCTACGAAAGCCGCATCCGTAGCCTTCATAAAAGGGCCATAAACAGCTTCTCCTTTTGCTAACCGCTCTTTAAATATATGCAAAACATCCATAGTAATCCTCTTTTTCGGTTCCATTTACCATTCTGCAATCACTCCGGAAGGAGTTCTCCACACCGGGTTTTTCCAACTATGTCCTATCCGGGCCATTTCACGAACCTTCTCTTCATCGATCTCGATTCCCAATCCGGGACCATCGAAAATCTCGATGTATCCGTCTTTGAATGCAAAAACATCCGGATTCTTTACATAGTCGAGCAAATCGCCCCCTACATTATAATGAATACCGGCGCTTGTTTCCTGAATAACCGCATTGACCGTATTAAAATCCAGTTGCAGGCAAGAGGCAAAAGCGATCGGTCCGAGCGGACAATGCGGTGCAACCGTTATATCGTAGGCTTCAGCCATAGTCGCAATTTTTTTACATTCGGTAATTCCACCTGCATGACTCAGGTCCGGCTGGATAATATCGACCGCGCCCTGTTCAAACAAAGATTTGAAATCCCAACGGGTATAATGCCGTTCCCCGGTCGCGATCGGTATCGATACCAACTCGGACAACATTTTAAAATACTCACCGTTCTCCGCCAATACCGGTTCCTCTATGAAAAGAGGACGATAAGGCTCCAACTCCTTCATCAGCACCTTAGCCATTGTTTTATGTACCCGCCCATGAAAGTCGATGCCTATACCAAACTCCTTCCCGCATGCCTCACGTATGCCGGCAACCCGCCCGATCACTTCCTCCACTTTTCCGAACGAATCGATCCATTCCAGTGCGTCGGTTCCATTCATTTTGACAGCCTTCAACCCGGCCTCCTGTTTTTCTTTTGCCGCCTGGATTACATCCGAAGGACGGTCACCGCCAATCCACTGGTAAACCATCATTTTATGGCGGACCGCGCCCCCCAGCAAACTACAAATCGACTGGTTCGCCGCTTTCCCTTTGATATCCCATAATGCTTCATCGATCCCCGAGATCGCGCTGCTCAGGATAGGACCGCCCCGGTAAAATCCACCCCGGTATAAGGTTTGCCATATATCTTCTATCTGCGACGCATCACGCCCGATCAGATACGGGGATAATTCATTGACTGCTGCCTCTACCGTGTCTGCCCGTCCCTCAACGACAGGTTCTCCCCACCCGATAAAGCCATCGTCCGTGGTGATTTTCAGGAATAACCATCTTGGTGGTATTTTAAATAACTCCAGTTTATCTATTTTCATGATTTTCAGCTTTAATAATTCCCTTTCGGATAATAATATTAGCGAAGCCTTCCTGTTCGCCGGTCGTTATAATGGCATAGGCCCTTCCTGCCCGTTCGTAAAACTCCGGTTTGGGCAGCATAATAAACAGTTTATTTCCGTCAGGATATTTTTGTAAATGTTCCCTGTATTTACTCCAGACGGCAGGTTCCTTCTCACCCGGATATTTCATGACCACTGCTGTAAAATCGACCGCATAATCGAGTGGAAAAAGCGGTAATATGGCATCCAGCATAGCCACGGTCCCATGACCGTCGGCACGTACCAACCGCTGTGCATGCGAAGCGGCTGGAAAATTACCGTCCCCCAATACGAGTTCATCCCCATGTCCCATTTCCATCAGTAACTTGATCAGTTCCGGTGAGATTTTTCTATCGATTCCTCTTAACATAATGGATCCTCCTGTTTTTCAAGTATCGTTAATAAATACGGCTTTTCGAGCTATGTTCGTAATAATCCGGATTATTACCCAGTATCTCCAATACGGGAAGGCTTATACGATCGATCAATGCCTCCACCGGATCCGGTATTTCCAGGCTACATGCAGCAATGTTCATTTCCAATTCTTTCAGATTTCGTGACCCGACCAATGTCGAAGCCATAAAAGACTTCTTCAATATCCATGCTATCGAAAGCTGAGCCATATGAATATGCAAATCATTCGCTATTTCCCGCAACCGTTCCACCACTTCAAATATTTCTTTTTCCGCACCCTTTTCTCCGTGCCGTGAAGTTCCTCCTCCTCTGGAATCCGTAAAATGACGCGAATGAGCCTGGTGCATAGGCACTTCTTGCGGAGTTTTGTAAATACCTGCCAACACCCCTTGTTGTAAACCCATCGAGCCGATAATACCAATCTTGTTTTCCATGCAATAAGGGGCAATTTCTGCTTCAATAGCTCTCGATACGACATTATAACATATTTCATTCACATCGACCTGTACCTCTGTTGCCAATACCTCAGCCATCTGGCTACGACCGAAGTTACTCATTCCGATCGAGCGGATCAATCCCTCCTGTTTCAACTCCTCCAACTGCGCGTACGCCTCTTCGACAGTCGGAGGCAACCCGATAACATCATTGTCTGAAGTAAAATGTTCCAATGATAGTTTATTAATGGGCCAGTGCAGCATATAAACATCGATATAATCCGTTCCCAGGCGTTGCAGGCTTGCTTCACAATGTTTCCGTACCTGGCGGCAATTAGAAGGACTGATCTTGGATATGATCACTGCTTTTTCTCTATATCCTTTCAAGGCCTTTCCCAAAGACAATTCGCTCGCCCCGTTATTATACATTTCTGCCGTATCGAATGTATTCACACCCTGATCGAGAGCTGCATGAACGACCGTGTCTACATCCTTCTGGGATTGTTCACCCCAATACTCGCCTCCTCCGAAAGGCCAACAGCCGATCGTCATGGCAGATACCGATACGTCTGATTTACCTAATTTAGTAGTTTTCATTCATTTACAATTAAAAGTTAGTTAATTCAATACGTTCTGCTCCTTTACCTTATAATGATCGATCAGCCGGGGTCTGGGAGTGATGACCCGGATATCGATATGATCAAAAATATCTTTCGCTGTAGTGATTGTTGAATCGACAGGAAGCAACCTGTTTATCCCGTCTTCCCACAAAGACATGGAAGTCAGTTCCGGTATATAGCAATTACCTTTATCCGCTTTGATATTTATTTTATAAATAAGAGCGGGCTGGCCGCATGAATACTCATCCTCCCGGAGAGTCTCCCGGTTGAAAAACGGGTAAAACTCGTTATAATCGCCAGCCAGGTTCATTTCTATCCAGCAAATCCATTCGCTGCCCGGTTTTACCTCTGCCCGGACACGAAAATATTCATCCTTGGGAGTTGCCCCAGATATACCGTCATAATCCTGTTGCCCGTCCGGATTCGTACTACCGAACACATCCGACCAGTGCGGGATGGCAGTCGGAACATCCGCTTTTCCTTCCCAATCGCTTTCCCCGGCACGATAAGTTACGAATACCTGCTTCAACTTACCGCTTGCCGGATCCTCCAACCAGATAGCGAACTGAGGCGGTTCCGCATAGGCAGACAGATAGACCGCTTCTTTATTGATATGGATATTAAATTCGACCTGTACTCGGTGCCATGTCTGCAGAACGACAAGACAGGATATCCCGACCAGCAAAGCCAATCCTACAACTACCGCGATCAGTATATTTCTCTTACTTATAGTTCTTTTCATACCCATACCGTCAAAGTTGATAACCGTCCCGGTACGTTCTCTTATCCAGACGTACCGCTTCTTCATTGCCTGTTATCGTTTCTGTCACAGGGTCGATCCCGATCAGTTTTTTCCCCGAACGATAAGACAAATTAGCCAGATTGACCATATTGGCACTCATAACGCCTTCCCGGATAGGAGCATTTGTCGTTTTTCGCGAACGGATACATTCAATAAAGTTCTTATGATGTGCCTCATCCGGGAAAAAACCGGTTTTCTCGGCCAGCAACTCCCAATCCTTTCCGAAAACCTGCCATCCGCCACCATGACGGCCGAGATACATCAACCCTTCCGTTCCGTAAATTTCTATGCGCGTGGAATTGGTTCTCCATTCCGGAAATCTGTCACTGAAACGGACTTCCTGCGGTGTCTTCTCCAGATAATCTCCGTATTGTGAAGATTCGAGTGTAAGAGGATAGTCACCCATATCGAAGACTACAGTCTGATTATCCGGGATATCACGTTCGTCATCAAAGATCACCCTTCCTCCGGCACAGAACACATTGTGAGGTAATTGGGGATCTCCTAAAACCAACCGGGCCAGATCGACCACATGCGATGCATCACCGGACATCGCTCCGCCACCTGAATAAGCCCACCAGTCGGACCAGGCTTTATGACGGGACACGTTGTATGGGACTTGCTCTGCCGGTCCCAACCATTGATTCCAATCCAACCCCGTAGGGGCAGGAGTATCCGGCTTCAATACCCATTTACGGGTTCCGGGCAGCATACAATAGGTTTTCACCGCCACTATCTTCCCTAGTTTACCGGAAGAGAGATACTCTTTTGCGGCATAAGCATAACCGGCACTACGATTCTGAGTTCCACACTGAACCACACAGGAGTTCTCGGTCGCCGCTCCGATCATTTTCCGTCCTTCTTCAAAAGAGAGGCAGACGTTTTTCTCCACATAAACATCCTTACCTGCCCGGCAGGCCCGGACCATAGCCAGCGCATGCCAATGTTCAGGTGTCGCGATCACGACGGCATCCACATCTTTATCGTCCAGCACAGTCCGCATATCTGCTACTTTGACCGGCTTATACCCCTGTAACCTCGATAACTCCTGAACTGCATTTCCACCCCTGGATTCATCTACATCACAGACATATTTAACTTCAACGCCGAACGTACACTGCAGCATACTAAGTATGAGCTGGGTTCCCCGTCCACCCACGCCTATCAGCGCAAGGACTACCTTGTCATTTGCAGCTATCATGGTTTATTCTGTTTTCGTTATACTTTTTCCGGGATCACATAACCGGACCGATAACTACCTCGTACCAGTTTGTTTGCCTGCTCGTTATTGCTGATCTGCTCTGTAGCAGGGTCGAAAAGGAGCTGTCTGTTCCCCGTCCGGAAAGCGATATTACCCAAATGTACCAACGTTGCACTCCGGTGGCATTCTTCCACCTCCCCGTTAGGTGTTTTCCGTGTGCGAAGCGACCGGATGAAATCCATCTGGTGCTCGGCATCCGGCATCACGCCGCCATCCTGTGCCACGATCTCGTTACCAGGCCCCAACACCTGCCAGCCACCCCCATGACGACCCAGATACATCAGCCCTTCCGTTCCGTAAATCTCTGTCCGGGTGGCATTGTTGCGCCAATCCGGGAAACGAGTGTTATCCTGACGAATATCATTCGGCGTCTTGATCATGTAATTGGTTGCACAAGCATTATCGCATGTCAATGTGAACTCATCGAAATCGTAAACGATCGACTGAAACTCCGGTGTTTCGCGCGTACCGCCAAACACATGATTCCCACCCCAACCATAAACCGACTTCGGATGACCGGGGTCTCCTATCACCATACGTGCCAGGTCCATCACATGCGACGCATCGTCAGAAAGGCCGCCTCCGCTATATGCCCAATAGTTAAGCCATCCTCCCCGCCCGTTTTCGGAGACAATAGTCGGACTATAGGGTCTCATCGGTGCCGGTCCCAACCATTTATCCCAGTCGAGCCACTGTGGAACGGCTGTTTCAGGTGCTTCTTCAAACTTAGCGCCTCCCAACATATTGTAGCATTTAACGGTTACGATCTTCCCTAATTTACCGGAAGCGATATAATCGCGTGCGGTAAATCCGTAAGGCGCACTGCGGTTCTGGAACCCGACCTGTACAATCCGTTTATACCTTTTTGCAGCTTCCACCATTTTACGTCCCTCCCAGATATTGATCGTCGGATTTTTCTCTACATAAACATCCTTTCCCGCCTGGCAGGCCCATATCGTGGCAAGTGTATGCCAATGCTCGGGTGTCGAAATCCAGACAGCATCCACATCTTTGTCATCGAATATTTCCTGCATATTCTCTGTTTTTGCCGGACGATACCCCAGTTCTTTTTCCACCTTGTCAATCGCATTCGCCAATTTGGTCCGGTTCACGTCGCAGACCGTTTTAATCACTACATTTTCATTGATCTTACAGCAATTTATGATCGTTCCGAGTCCCCGGCCTCCGGAACCGACCAAAGCCAACACGATACGGTCGTTCGCCCCTACGCACGACGAAGTACTCAACAGGCTTCCCATTCCCAGCGAGACGCCGGCTGTAGCCAACATTCCCGACCTGATAAAATTCCTTCTGTTCATACTTGCTGATTTATTTATGAGAATTATTCAACAGATAATCGACAGTATTGAACATCAGGTTCCGGAAACTCTCGTTTTTCCAGTCATCCCAATGCCCCAGAGATGTATAGATCACATTTTTTCCATTGATCCACATGACCGGTTCGTCGGGTACTCCCGGATTGCTTCCCAACAGCAGAATCGTTGCTTTGCCGGTACGGAGCGGGCGGTTTTTATATAGCCAGCTCGGACTATTGAACTCAGACGCCACCCCTTTCAGGATCGGATGGTTTTCCATGCCGGGAACTACTTTCACATCCGTTCCAGTTTTCAGATGCCCGTAATGCCCGGTATAGTTGCCTCCGAGTATCTCTTTATCAAATTCAGGCCACTGAGCCAACAGGTCCGAAGCATTCTCCTGAGCCGTTACAACACCGCCACCTTCACGAGGCACGTTTCCCTTGGCGTCGAATGCATGTGATGCCGTACGGATACCGAGCAAGGGACGTCCGCTTGCCACATACTCTTTTATCTTTCTCATTTTTTCAGGTTCGAGAGCACGACGACGAGTAAATATAACTGCCAGGTCCGCATCTTCCAGTATTTGCAGGTTTTCCAGATTATGTCGTCCGGGTCCTGTCATGACAGGGACTCCCAACGCAAAATCGCTATGTATATTATTCAGGGTTAATTCGTGTGCAAATTCCGGTAAACGTACATTGGCATGATATTCACTTTCGGCAGTCACAAACGCGATGCGGGGACGCTTGTCACCTTGAAAGCAGAATTGTTTTTTTCCTGTAAAATCAGAGGATACAATAGTAGGACAAACGTATTTCTCAATATACTCTACCATCAGGTCGAGACCGGAGAAATGGTCTACCTGCGGAGCCCTCCGATGGTTATACATCAGATCGGTCATATCGCGCATAAGCACGACATTCATTCCCATCTTCTTCATTGCACGCAGTCCGAAAGAACGACCGATCACACACATATTGGTATGGACACCTGCCAGGATCACATTCTTAATACCTTTCTTTTTAAAATAAGTACCTATTTCACTTCCCGAATCACTGATCAGGTCGTTCTCCTGTATTGTTAAGGCATCGATTTGTTTTGTCCAGGCCCGATGGTTTTGACAGGAAGGATCGTCATCGCAACCTTCGTCAGACTGGTCGACCGGCCATGCAGCATTCTCTTCCGCCGGTAGTTTTTCTCCGTTCGCCAGTTCGCTGATTTTCTTATCCTTGTATCCGGCTATTTTTTTCCTACCCGGGTAATCCTTATAATAATCCATGCAATCGCTCGGAGCATGCACGATCGTCACTCCCTTTTCGCGGGCCAGAATAAGTACTTCATTCAATGCGGGGGCCATCTCCGCCACACGGGCTGTAGCACCTTTGCACCAATGTTTGTCCCACATATCGCAAATGATAATTGCCGTCTCATTAGGTTTCCAATTCTCTATTCGGTTGGAAACAAAAAATGAACCTGGAATAAAATCAGAGGGAATCCGCTGTTGTGTAGAGATCTTTAAAGGATCGGGAGCTTTCTTCTTCTGTACGGTTGCTTCTCCCACCGATAAGCAGAGCAGGAAAGCAACAATCATGGTTAGCATAATCCGTATTCTCATGGTTTTCTAAATTAAGTTTACACAAAAATACCGGATATCATTTTGGCAATTTATGTAGAATATCGATATTCTATAAGTATAAATCGACATTCCGATGACATTTATCGATTTACAGAACCAGCCGCCTACCAGCACTACAGCCACATGTATGCGGATCAAATCAGTAGCCAGCTTTAATGGCTCTGATCTCATCCGCTTTTTATCAGATAAACAATCGGATTACCGGATTGACAAACCTAGCTGCCGTGCCTCATCTAAAGCCGGATGTCCTTTAATATCTCCGATCTTCATAACACCTCCGGCATATACCTCACCGGCATTCTTCCATTCCAGATGTTTCAATAAAGCATGATAATAATGTTCTACCGGCTCAAAATTGTCTCTGGTATCTCCTTCAGCCGCCATCAACATGATACATTCTTTCTTCTGGTTTCTGTAATCTCCGTCTTTTTCGGCTACGGCAAACAGACGGTCGAAAGCGGCTTTCAACTGGGCGGTAATGCTCCAGTAATACATCGGTGATGCCAGTACCACAATATTCGCTTCCTCATAAACAGGATAGATCTGGTCCATGTCATCTTTCTGGGTACAAGGACTGTCCGGATTTTTACCTCCTCCCAGACATCCCAGGCAAGGATGGATATTCATCTTTTGCAAGTTAAAAGTTTTCACTGTATGTCCAGCCTGTTCCGCTCCCTGCACAAATGCGTCGATAAGTCCTGCCGTGTTTCCTTTCAGACGGGGACTGCCGTTCAGAATAATGATTTTCTTGTTCATAATCGCTACTTTTACTATTAGTTGTATACAAAGTTAACGATAGACAAGTCTTCGGAAGTTTCCATCCGGCTCAAAGAATATGACTGTTTAGTTCAATATACTTTTCTTATTCAACAATTCGGAAGGGGGCATCCCGTAGTGATCTTTGAAGATACGGGAGAAATGTGTAGGATTCTCAAAGCCTAACGAATAGCAGACATCGGAAACAGACATCGCCGTATTTTGCAGCATCTCTTTCGCACGGCTCAGACGATGTTCACGTATCCATTGGGCAGGCGGCATATTATAAGTACTTTGGAAGTCACGTTTGAAGCTCGACAGGCTGCGACCGGAAAGATAAGCCAGTTCGGGGAGGGTGATCGGTGAGGCATAATGTTGCTCCACCACCTGCCGGATATCTGTCCGCACAGGCTGACGTAGTTGTAATATCTGGCGGAATATATTCTTGCTGCATTCCGAGACATCATACAGCATCTCCATGATCTTTAGTTTCAACAGTCCAGGATTGACGGAAGCCGGGGCATTGAAGTAAGGTTTCAGAGAATGGGCAAAGGCAACCAGACAGTCGCTCATAGGATTGACCGTGTTCCTGATCTCTTCCGTCATACGGGGAATATTGACATGCTGCATCGTAAGGAACTCTTTCAGCAACTCGTCTTTCAGGCAAAACATCTGGCTGTCGAATATGTCGGCATTATCGGGGTTTCCCTCTTTTTCATAACTGACTACCGTCGCCTTTCGCAACAAGATCATCTCATGCTTTCCGACAACATAGGTTTGTTTGCCGTAACGGAGGGTTACCGTACCATCGAGTACCATCATCAGCATATGTTCTTCAAGGAACATCGTACCGGAAGATCCCATGCTATGAATGCAGGACTCAATAACAGTTCCCCCTTCCAACCGGAGCGAACTTTGCGTACAATCACCCGAAACAAGGGCTGTCGGAACTTTTATATACTTTATCATGACGGAATAACCTTTTTAACGGATACTTTCCACAAAGGTAGTGATTTATTTAAATCATTCTTTTCCCCTGTTACCACGCGGCAGACGATCACGCAGATAAACTGGTGTCAGGCAATAGATCAGCTGGGCATGCGGCCATTTATAGCATCGCATGAAAAAGACGAGTCCCGTACCGATAAACAACATCGCCCCGATAGCCACCTGCAAAGGAAACCAGACCAACGCCTCCTGCGGAAGCAACATCGGAAGCAAGGCGAGTGCACCTGCCGGAGCAAAGAACTTCCCGACCCATTCGAATACGGTAAAAAGGATGATAAACACGAATAAGGCAACCGCTGTTTCCGGAAGCCCTAAATAATAATGTCCGATCAACTGGCTGAACGACCCGACCAAAGCCCCTGTTATCAATAAAAGTATCATCTGCACGGGACGATTCCTGAAACCGGCTTTCGAATTGGTAAATTCCACAAAAGCAACGACCAGCGGAGGAACGATCAGGAAAGGACTATCTGTAAACAAGGCTAACGAAGCAATCGCCAAAATACTCGTCAAGAGGCTGATCCAACGAATAATATCATTTTTCCAAAGTCGTTCATTCGGTTCATAAACAACCTCATGCCGGATATTGCTTTTCTCCATCCATTTCTGCCCGCTCACGACGATCATCGACATGACAAACACAGCTACCGGATACATCCAGCTCTCCGTCTTCAATAAAACAGGAAGCATACAGGCGGAAATCAACGGTATCAGTGTCGCCCGCGAGATCAACAAACAAACCGCAGCAAACAGAAAAGCCAGACATAGATTGACAAGCAGCGGGAACGGGGAATAAAGGACCAGACACACGCCGGTTATTGCACCAACAGTCATTAGGGTGACCATCTGCCAGCGTTTCACTTTCCACACACGTTTATCGATAATCCACATACCGATCGTGAGGGCGGCCATTTCAGGAAAGATAACCTCTGTCTCACCCAACAAACCTGCTGTAGCTACCATCAGCAGGATCATGCCCAATGCCAGAAGATAACGTTTACGTTGGAGAGGATCTGCGAATAGTCCTTTAAATAACCGGTTGCCGGAAGAGTTATTCTGATTTGTCATTCAATGCTTGTATCTAAAACCTGTACAAAGATAGTAAATCATTGATAAACACAGATTCTATCAGACAACTAATGACTGTTTTAATCGGGTATCGCCATGCGGGAAGATGAAAAGTCCAGCTTTTTATATTTATCTTTCATTCGATCGTCGGCTTGTTCCTTATCGTCGGTAAAATAAACGGGGGATTGCTCGAAATGCCAGGTGCCGGCATAGTTCAGCGTATTCGGGGCAACGGTAAATTTAAACAGGACCAGTTCGTCCGGGCGTTGTTCCTTGTTCTTTATCTTCCGTTCCGTCTCCAGGATAGAGTCTTCTCCTTTATAAATGGGTTCCATATAGGATTTACCGCCATACCATTTACTTTCCGTCCACCAATAATTCAGGATCGCATACGTTCCCGGTTCAATCAGGTAACAGAACGGATTTTCCTTGGAGGTCTTAAAGGTAGACTTTACCCTGAAGATAAATACTTCGTTCGTCTCAATATTGATTATCCGGATATCCTGGGGATAACCTCCGCTCTTAAACTTTTTCAGGCGTTGGATGAAATCACCGTAAAATGCGGCTTGTCCGGCCGGGATCGCATCGTTATCTCCCAATTTATCCAGTCTTCGCCCCGGCTGTCCGGCTGCGCAGAACGAAATGAGCAGCAATATAGCAATAAGTAAGTTTCTCATACAGGTCATTATGCTATCTTTATTGACTATCCTATTCACATTGAACAGAAAAAAGAGACAAAGAATGGTACCGTAAAATCGACCAGAATACCGTGGAAGATAGAAACGAATACCAGATCTTTTCCTGAATAACGGGTAATAATCGGTAATGTTGTATCCATCGTCGTCGCTCCTCCGGCACAGATAGGAGCCAAACGGCCGAAATATCTGACAAATAAAGGAGCGCCCAGCAGAGCTATAATCTCACGGATTATATTGGCTATCAATGCGATCGTTCCTAACTCCGTAGCCATCTGGACACCCAAAGAGGCCTCCTTCAATTCCGTTATCAGGATAGATGACAATGAATAATAAGCAAATCCGCTACCCACCGCCAGACAGTCGAACACACTCCATTTGGTTATCACCAGACTGATCAGAGCCGAAGCTGTCAGTGTCCCGATAATAGTAGCCAAAGGGACCAGCAATAGTTTAGGTCGGATACTGCACAAGATCTCTTTCAACTTCTTATCGCTACCGATACTCAGCCCTACCTGAAACATCAGCAGGTAAAGCACATACATAGTCATATTATTTTCAACGATTACATCCGGCAGATACCCGCTCCATCCCAGGATACAGCCGAATGCAAAGAAAGCGACAACGATCAGACTCCCCCTCATTCCCCCCTCCTTTCCTTAAAGAAGAAATGGTAAACGCCCCAGGCAGCCAGCACACTTCCGGCAGTTCCGGCCAAAGCGATCAGAAAAGCCTGTCCGCCCAATGTTGTCAGATTATTGACAATCGCATCATTCGCCCCTACTGAGATACCCAGCAGAAACAGCAAGAGTAGGATTGTATAAGAAATAGGCTTACCGATCTTTTGCAGCAGTTCCACCTTCCGCAAAAGATATCCGGCAGCGATGCCACCAAACATGATTCCAATTACCGTGAACATGATCTTTCAAATTTCCTGCAAAGGTAAGAATATATCAAACACAGCAATTCTTCTCTATCATAAAAGAAGATGTCAGCAACAGGACTAACAAAAGGATAATAATGACACTTACCAAAGTGGTAAATGAATAGAAAAGACGAAGATGCCGCCGTTTCTTCTCCCTGCTGATCCGCTGGAGAACTTTCAAGTCAAACTCCTTCCCTAACGGTGGCAGGATCTCAGCTTCGGGAGACATGAACCAGGCACGGTAAGGGCGTAACTCCGGCGGCAATGTTTCTGCCGAGAAAAAGTGACGCAATTCCCGTTCTTCTTCAATAGTGGTAGCACACTCCCAGTATTTGTCCAACAATAATGTAATACGGTTACAATCCATATTCGCTGTTTAAACAATATTATCTGACTACGAAACTTTCTGTTCGTTTCTTCTTTAAGTTGACTGTTTCCAACGCCATATTCCGTGTGACCATCAGGCAATAAGAAGGAAGATCTTCTATTACGATCCATGCGGCCCGTTCATTCCAAACCTTCAACATGACGTCCTGAACGATCTGTTCCGAACGCTCTGCATTACCGGTGATCCTGAAAGCAACCCGTAACAGGTTGTCTTTTAGCGGCAGTATCCTTGTTATGAATTCGTCTGTTCTCATCTCTGTTATATTAGACGAGTAACCCAGGTAAAAGGTTGCAGTTTCCTGTCACTTTTTTTTACCAGATGATAGAAAAACACCGCTATATAGTTCTTTTTCATTATATTTGTAGCAGTTCTAACAAATAATTGATACGCATAATATCAAACTAAATCAATAAATAAAAAGTGAAAAAGACGATCTTATTCCTCCAGGCTGCTGTACTTTGCCTGCTGGCAGGATGCCAGTCAGCCCCCGGCAGCGGCTTATTAAGCGATGAAATCAAGTATGTCGATCCGTTCATCGGAACCGGATTCCACGGACATACCTTTCCCGGTGCCACCCGTCCGTTCGCCATGGTACAGGTTAGCCCCGACACTCATATCATGGGCTGGGATGCCAGTAGCGGTTATCATTATGACGACCGGGAAATCTACGGATTCAGTCATACACACCTTTCAGGTACCGGAATCGGCGACCTGGGGGACGTAGCATTACTGCCTTTCTCCGGTGCCGACTCAATCAAACCTGTCGGTCTTTTCAATAAGGACACCGAAAAAGCGACTCCGGGTTATTACGCCGTACGCCTGGATAACTTCGGCGTAAACGTGGAATTGACAAGTACTGATAAAGTCGGTTTCCACAAATACACCTACGACAACCCTAAAGATCGCCGCGTAATGCTCGACCTGGGGCATATCCTCCAACCGAACTGGGGACATAAACTGGTAGATAACAGCTACCTGTTCGTGAATGATTCGACAGTTGAAGGTACTGTCCGTACACAAGGGTGGGCACATTTCCACTCGGTTTCTTACCGGATCACCTTCTCTGAACCTATCGAAACAATATACCAATATATCGACGGTAAATTACGCCAGGATTCATTGTTCCTGCGTATCAATACTACTGAAGATCTGAAATTCCATTATAAATTCCCGGAAAAGGCAGAACCTCTGTACGTAAAGGTGGCACTTTCCATGGTAGATACGGAAGGAGCAGAAAAGAATCTCGAAGCAGAGCTTCCAGGCTGGGATTTCGAAGCCACCCGCATCAAATCGGCTGAGATATGGAACGACGCGCTGAATGCAATCGAAATTCAGGCAGATCCTACTGTAATGGTGAATTTCTACACAGCTCTATACCATACGATGATCGCTCCGTTCGCTTATCAGGACGTAGATGGGCGCTATCTGGGTATGGATAAAAAAGTACATAAGGCAGAACCCGGTTATACGAACTATTCCGTATTCTCTTTGTGGGATACATTCCGTGCCTTGCATCCGTTGATGACGATCATCAATCCGGATCTGGCTGCCGACTGGGGTAAAGTATTGGTACAGGGATATAAAGAAGGCGGTATCCTGCCGAAATGGCCGTTAGCTTCCAGCTACACAGGTTGTATGGTAGGTTATCCTGCCGTATCCGTTCTGGCTGACCTGGTTTGTAAAGACCTGGCTGACAGTGACCTGAAAACATGGGCGGAAGCTGGTGCACGTTCTTCTGTTTACCGTGAAGACCTGGCTGAAAAGTTCAAGGGGACACGCGAACTCGATCTGATCACCCGCCATCCTTATTATAAAGAAAAATATGGTTTCGTTCCGGCTGACTCCGTTCCCGAATCCGTATCCTGGGGATTGGAAATGGCTTATGAAGATTGGTGTATCTCACAAATCGCTGCTAAAGCAGGATTGGATTCGTTGGCACAGGCTTATGCTGCCAAAGGGGAATACTACAAACGTTATCTGGACCCGGAAACAAAGATGATGCGTCCCATTATGGGTGACGGAACTTTCCGCACTCCGTTCAATCCGCGTTACTCCGCACACATGAGAAGTGATTATACGGAAGGAAATGCTTTCCAGTGGAGTTTCTTCGCACCGCATGATATGGATAACTTCATTGCTACGATCGGTGGCAAGAAAGAATTGGAAACACGTCTGGATACCTTGTTTACAACATCTTCACAGGTCGATGGTGAACATGCATCAGGCGATATCACCGGTCTGATCGGCCAGTATGCTCACGGTAACGAGCCGAGCCATCATATGGCTTACTTATATAACTGGACGGATTCACCCTGGAAAGGACAAGAACGCCTGGACTATATTATGCGTGAATTCTATACGAATAAACCGGATGGCATCATCGGTAATGAAGATTGCGGACAGATGTCGGCATGGTATGTTATGAGTGCATTAGGCTTCTACCAGGTTGCTCCGGGTATTCCGGTTTACACATTGGGACGTCCGATGATAGATCGTGCTTTAATACGCGTGAAAGGGGGAGCTTTTGAGATCCGGGTGGAAAACAACAGTCCGGAAAACAAATATATAGAAAGAGTTTTGCTGAACGGCAAAGTACTGGATACTCCGTTTATCTCGCATAATGATATCGTTAAAGGTGGTAAACTTGTATTTGAAATGACGAACACACATCCGTAAAAATCCGGTGCTTATCCGTTCACAAGCGGATAAGCATCCAATGACAAACGGATAGGCATCCGATAAACGACGGGCAGAGATTCCATACAAATGAACCTCTGCCCGTTTTTATTTGTTCCAAATCCAATCATCTATTCAATATAATGGATATATTTGCTGCAGACTATAAAATAAAAAAGCTATGTTATTAACAACGACAAACAACATCGAAGGGAAAAAGATCACCCAATATTATGGAATAGTTTCCGGCGAGACAATCATCGGGGCAAATGTATTCAAAGATTTTTTTGCAGGAATACGCGATATCGTAGGTGGTCGGGCCGGCTCATACGAAAGTGTGTTACGCGAAGCAAAAGATACGGCCTTGCAGGAAATGAGCGAGCATGCTGCCCGCCTGGGCGCCAATGCTGTCATTGCGGTGGACCTGGACTATGAAACTGTAGGAGGGAGCGGAAGTATGCTGATGGTCACAGCTGCCGGAACAGCAGTACGCTACGAATGATATAATCCGTTCCCGTGTCAATCACGGGAACAGGTTTTCTTCGCCCTTTCAACGCGTTTCCAAAATCTTTTTCACATGATTCTTCAGTATATGAAAAGCCGGAGCCGCCATTGAGCCGTGATCATAGCCATCCAGTTCATACAAATAAGTTTCTTTATGTCCTGCCACCTTCATCATACGCCAGAAGTATGCATTTTCCTCATAGCGTCCCAGCATCTCCATTTCACGGTCTCCGGACACAATTATTAAAGGAGGAGCATCCGGACGGACATAATAAAGAGGGGCATATTCATCAATACTGGGCTGCGTCTCTTTCATCCCTAAAGATTCCCGGTACGCAAAATGACTGATAGCATGCCCGCTAAAAGGTATTAACGCAGCAATAGAATCGGCATCTATCGAATATACCTGGAGCCATTTTTTATCCAATCCGATCATATTTGTCAGATAGCCGCCTGCAGAATGTCCTGAGACAAAAATACGTTGCCGACTACCTCCATATTTCTCGATTGTCTTAAAAGTCCATGCAACCGCAGCGGCCGCATCATCGATACAATCTTTAATAGAACATTTGGGTAATAAACGATAATTGACGGCAACAACTGCCAGTCCGCAATTTTTCAACTCATCCGGAATAAATTTACTTCCACCGGACAGTCCCCCACCATGAAACCAAACGACTGTTCCGAAATCCTCCAGGTTTTCCGGATAATAAATATCCACTTTGCAACGTTCCAGGCCATAAGGATCGCCTGTCGTACGATATGGAACATCTTTTTCTACGATATAACTTATATCTTTCTGAGCAGAAAGAACAGAGGATACGAGAAGGAATACAAATAAAATATAAGACTTGATCATAAAGCATTGATTTTTGGACAAAGATAAAGGATTTGTATAAAACAAAAAAGGAGTCGGTTCCATTATGCCAATAAAGAAAAGTGAAACCATGATAAATAAAAAAAGGAGTCCACTCTTTCGAATGAACTCCTTCTACCTTTCAGCTCTCGCT
>NZ_QUHH01000038.1:0-41679 GCF_003479515.1 Parabacteroides sp. AF14-59
TTGTAGCTCCGGGAAATAAATATACGGAACATGTGCTTTATCATTCCAAAGATTTATACGTGAAAATCGGTAATCAGGAAAAGTTTCCACTGATCTTTGAAGGAGGGCTGGAAATGGCTGCTCAGTTCGGAGGGAATGCATTTATTGGGAATGAAAAGATCGATATGCCGAATGGGATAAAGGATTTCTTTAAAGTGTTTATTCCGAGTGGAGGTGGTAGTGATACGCCAATGGGGGAACAACTTAATGTATATGGCAACCATTTAGGTAGCTGGAACTTTTCATTCACCTGGTATGCTCCGCAGGACTGGACGGTTCGCCCTTATTATGAACATTATTTTGAGGATCACTCACAAATGTTCGGGGAATATGGCTGGAAAGATTGTCTGGCAGGAATAGAAATAACGTTTCCTGAAAATCCTATCGTTAGCAGTTTTGTTTACGAATATATTTCAACAAAGGATCAGACAGGTCCTGTTTATTGGGATCATACGCCGGAGATACCGGAGCAAGTAAGTGGAGCTGATAATTATTATAATCATAGTATTTATACCGGTTGGCAGCATTGGGGAATGGGTATTGGAAATCCTTTAGTGATGTCTCCTGTTTATAATAAGGATGGAGACATCAGTTTTAAGAGTTCACGTATGCAAGGACATCATTTGGGGATCATGGGGAATCCAGCAAGCGATTTGCAGTATCGTATTCTATTGTCGTTTACCCGCAACTGGGGAACGTATGGTTTACCTTTTTATGAGATCAAAAAGAATGGAAATGCGTTGGTCGAATTAACTTATACGCCCCATCAGCTGAAAGGCTGGGACTTTACAGCATCTCTTGGTGTTGATAGAGGCGGAATGCTTGGTAAAAGTGCCGGAGGAATGCTGACAATCAGAAAAACGGGATGGATATGATGAATTCAATGAAAAGGTCTATAATAGCAGTACTGTTAGTTTTGATAGTCAGTGCTTGCGGAAAAACACCGATCAACGGAGACTTGGATGGCCGTTGGCAGATCCTAAAAATCGAATATGCTTCCGGAGAAGAAGAAACACCGGAACGAGCATATTATAGTGTGGCTTTACATACGATCAACTTGATGCAAGTAGGTGTTACGAGCCAGACAGGGAATATGGAATATACCGGGGATTCATTGTTTGTCGAAATGCCCATCAGTAAAATTGAAGATCTATTGCCTTTCGGCATGAATGGGACAGAGCAACGTTTCGGTGTAAAAGGATTAACGTCGAAACACCTGATCTTACAATCGGACTTTGCTCGGTTGGAGTTCAGAAAGTTCTGATTTGAAATTTGTCAGAAATGTCCCACCTTTTTCTGAATCGAAATATCAATAAAAACAAATAAAATATGAAAATGAACTTGTACAAACAGTCCTTCTGGGCTTTGCTTGTGGTGATACTGAGCTCTTGTGCGTCACCTAAAAACATTATTTACATGCAGGATGTGGAACCTTTTCGTCAGGGAAATATCGAACAGATATACGAACCGATCATCCATGAGGATGATTTGCTGGCAATCATGGTGAACAGTCGTGACCCGGAACTGGCATTACCCTTTAATATGCCGATGGTAACTTATCAGTTAGGGACAAATAATGGTACGACCGGTCAGCAGCGTGTGCTGGGATATCTGGTGGACCGCTATGGGGATGTCGATTTCCCGATCCTGGGCAAGATACATGCTTCGGGTCTTAGCCGTATGCAGCTGACAGAATTGATCAAGAAACGATTGATAGACGAGGACTTGATCAAGGACCCGATTGTAACGGTGCAGTTCCTGAACTTTAAAGTCTCTGTAATCGGAGAAGTAAGTCGTCCGGGGAGTTTTACCGTATCGGGTGACCGTATCACGCTACTGGAGGCTTTGAGTATGGCTGGCGACCTTACGATTTACGGTCGTCGCGATCGTGTGGCTGTGATCCGTGAGAATAACGGCAAACGTACAATCCTGTTTCATGACCTCCGTTCGGCGGATATCTTCGATTCGCCTTGCTATTATCTCCAGCAGAACGACATCGTGTATGTGGAACCGAACAAGGCAAAAGCGGGGCAAAGCGGCATCAACCAGAACAATACGGTAGGTGTGTGGGTATCGGTTGTATCCCTGCTGACTACAGTTGCAGTATTAATATTCAAATAACAAAGGAGTATAAGAACGATGAATCCCGAACAAGAAACAAATATGCTTCGTGCAGAGGAAAATGAGTTGAATCTGATTGATATCTACCGGGTTGTACGTGCGAACTGGTATTGGTATCTATTGTCGGTAGTGGTCTGTTGTGCGATAGCGGTACTTTACCTGGGGTGGGCACCGAAAATTTATCAGCGTACGGCAACGGTACTGATCAAGGACGATACGAAGGGAGGAGGCGCAGCCAGTGAGGCCGCCGTCTTTGAAGATTTGAATATGTTCAATATGAAAAGAAGTGTGGATAATGAACTGCTGGTCTTCAAGTCGAAACAGCTGATGAAATCAGTTGTTAAACGTTTGGATCTGGATATCAGTTACAGTATCCGTGAAGGGTTGCGTACAGTGGAGTTGTACAGCCATTCACCGGTGGTGGTTCGTTTTCCGGAGATAAATGAAAATCTGGAAATCGGATTGACGGTAGTACCTGTATCGGATAAGGAGGTAAGCTTGTCTGGTTTTACCTCCGAAGAACTGGAGGAAGAGGGGCAAACCCTGGAAGACCAGACGCAGACAGTGGCGTTGAACGATACGGTATCGACACCTATCGGGAAAGTGGTGGTAACTCCGAGCTTGTATTACACAGATCTTTATTACGGAAGTGAGATAACGGTCACCAAAAGTAGTCGGGACCGGGTTGCACTAAATTATAATGAAGCCTTGCAGGTAGCGTTGGCCAGTAAGACCGCTACTATCTTGAATCTTTCTCTGCAGGATGCCTCCGTTTCCCGTGCGGAAGATGTTCTTAATACTCTGATCGCAATTTATAACGAGGATGCGATAAGCGATAAGAACCAGGTGATGGTCAACACATCGAATTTTATTAACGACCGCTTGATCATCATCGAAAAAGAACTGGGAAGTGTGGATGCAGAGATCGAAGTCTTCAAAAGGGAGAACCAGTTGACCGATATTCATTCGGAAGCAGGGCTGTACCTGCAGGAAGGTAGCCAGTACAGCCAGGAAGGACTAGGTTTGGAGAACCAACTAACGTTGGCAAAATATATCCGGGAATATCTGACAGACCCACATAAAGGGGCTGATCTGATCCCTGCTAATACGGGTATCTCGGATGCAAATGTAGAAAGTCAGATATCGGAATATAACGCCTTACTTCTGAAACGGGATAAGCTGATCGGTAATAGCAGTAATAAGAATCCGGTTGTGATGGACCTGAACAATTCGCTGGGGGCGATGAAACAGACAATTATCAGGGCGGTAGATAACCTGATCGTGGGGTTGAATATAAAAATAAAGAATATACGTGAACGTGAAGCACAGACGACCCGTCGTATTGCCGCTGTCCCGACTCAGCAAAAGTATGTGCTATCGGTGGAACGCCAGCAGAAGATCAAGGAGGAACTTTACCTTTACCTATTGAATAAGCGGGAGGAAAATGCATTGTCGCAGGCGATTACGGAGAGTAATGCCCGCATCATTGACCCGGCACAGGGAAGTGAGAAGCCGGTGGCTCCCAAATCGATGCTGGTTCTTTTAGCCGCTTGTGTGTTGGGCATGGCGATTCCTTCCGGTATTCTTTGGATACAGTTGACGATGAACACTACAGTATGTTCAAGGAAAGATGTGGAAGATAACCTCTCCATCCCCTTCCTTGGTGAGATACCTTCGCGTAGCAGGAAAGACAAGAGTGAGATATTAGTGCATGAAAATGGTCGCGACGGTGTCTCTGAGGCATTCCGTATTGTCCGGACGAACATGGAATTTATGCGTGTAAAAGCAAAGGATCTGAAAGTAGTGATGTTTACCTCTTCGAATCCGGGTGCAGGAAAGACATTCGTGTCGATGAATCTGGCTATGAGTCTCGTTCTTACGAATAAGAAGGTAATCTTGGTCGATACCGATATTCGTAAGGGTACCCTTAGCGCCCGCATTAGTCACGCTAATGCGGGACTGACGCATTATTTGTCGGGAAGGGTGGAAGATGTGGATAAAATTATCGCTTCTTCGGGTCTCAACGATCGTTTGGATGTGATTCATGCAGGACCTGTACCGCCTAACCCTTCGGAGTTACTTTTAAGCAACCGTCTGGAAGAGTTGGTAAAGGCTTTGCGTGACCGTTATGATTATGTGATCCTGGACAATGTGCCTGCCGGTATGGTAGCGGATGCTACGATTGTGAATCGTGTGGCCGATCTGACGATCTATGTGATTCGTGCCGGCCTGATGGACCGTCGCCAGCTGCCTGAAGTAGAAAAACTGTATAAACAGGAAAAATTCCACAATATGGCGGTAATCCTGAACGGTATCAATATGAAACGTGCCGGTTATGGTTACGGCTATGGTTATGGCTACGGGTACGGTTATGGTTACGGAAACGAAAAATCTCAAAAAGGTAAAAAATGAAGAAAATAATTCGACAAATGTTGATCTGCCTGTTGTGGGTGGCCTGTGTGTCTGCAGCTTACGGACAGCATGCGGAGAATGTGTCCGCCGATACATTACAACAGTTTTCCCGGGAGCAACAGATGCAGGCACGTCTGGAAAACTATGTGCAGTTATTGTCCACGCACAAAAAGCCAGACAGACCTCGCGTGATGGTGATGCCTGTGATGGGATTCCGCTCTTCTCAGATGTCATATGGTTTGATGGTTGCGGCGATGAAGCGTACGGGCGGATATATAAAGGCTAAATATAGTTTCAGCAACACTCATTCAGGAGATTTCGACTGCGATGACGGAGGTGTGTCGGATGAGGATGGGCAGGTTCAGTGGTACACAGGAAAGACGGAGAAAAGCCGCTGGGCTGTTACGGGGGGGATCGTGCAACGCCTTTGGAAACCATTTTACCTGTATGCCGGAGTTGGATATGGAAGCCGTACGCTGGTTTGGGAAACTGTTGGAGGCAAGTGGGGGAAGAACAAGGATCATTCGGTTGAAGGTATGGAAGCAGAAGCCGGGTGTATTCTGTCAGTCGGTCCGATGGTGTTTTCACTCGGTTTACAGACGAACAGTTTTAAGTACCTGGAAGGGAATCTGGGAATAGGAGTTATTTTTTAATCGATGAACGGAAAAACAGAAGAATCCATGAATCTATTGAAGTATATATTGTTTTTTCTTCCTGTCGTATTGATGTTGGGAAGTTGTGAAAAGGATGCTGAGCCTGCAGCTGTATCGATAGGGATGCAGCTGGAAGAACCACTGCATATAGGACGAACGTATGTCCGCTTGAAAGGTCGTGTGACGAGTCAGGCTGCGTTGAAAGAGACGGGGTTCCTGTGGTGGAAGACTGGTGACCGGGAGCATGCTTCGGAGGTTGCTTGCCAGGATTCTTTGTCGTATGGTTTGCAGGTATTGTTGGAGGGGCTCGAGCCGGATGCGTCGTACGAATATTGTTTGTATGCAGGTAATGGGACAGACCGTCTAATGGGTGAGCCGGGTAGTTTTAATACGTTGTTGTATGGTGATCCGTTGCTTTCAGATTTGCAGGCAGACGGGGAGGTGGCTAATCTTTTCACTTTCAGGGTGAAAGATGATGGAATAGATGGAACGGGTCATAACTTACTCTCGAAAGGTGTTTGCTGGAATACGGAAGGCAGTCCGACGATAGATGACCGGAAGCAGGAAGCGGAAGGGGAGGCGACTGCGTTTACAGTTTCCATCCCGGACCTGCAGGAGAACACAACCTATTATCTTCGTGCTTTTGCATTGAACGACAGCTCATATTTAGCTTACAGCCCAGAGATAACGATTCACACGGGTAAAACGCTACCCAGAATCAGCGGTATTCAGTTATTGGATTCGTTGAAGAAGGAATTCTGTGCTACGCTGGAGGATATCGGAGGTGCTGAAATTATTTCGAGGGGGTTTTGTTGGAATACAACCGGCATGCCGACAGTGGAGGATGAAAAGGAAATAGCGAGCGATGATTTTACGGGCATGCTGACGAATTTGAATTCCAATACGCTTTATTATGTGCGTGCATTTGCAGAGAATGCGTATGGGATAGGTTATAGTGAGGAACTGGCGGTCAGTATCGTATCGCTGCCGATTGTGGGTACCGTAGAACGTATCGATCCGGAGAACAATGTCTTCCGTTCTGTACTGGTGACCGACGGTGGAAGTGAGATAACGGAAAAAGGTTTCTGTTGGAACATGACAGGAAATCCATCGGTCGGAGATCATGTTGTAGTGGCTGACGAAGATTTTACGGCCATGATATCTGAAATGGAATCGGGTACCTATTATATCCGTGCCTATGCCGTTAATAAGGCGGGGGTTGGTTATGGTGAAGAGTTGAGCGTTTCGATTCATGTCCTGACGATTCCTGTTCTGGATAGAGTCCGTATCATTGATTGGGAAACCAACCGGATACAATGTTCGATACTTAATGTGGGTGGCAGTAAAATAACAGCCAATGGTTTTTGCTGGAGTACACATGACTATCCGGATGTTTCGGATTACCTGCTGGATGCAGATGAAGATTTTACGGCCGTTATGGGGACAATGTATCCAGGGGTTTATTACATAAGGGCTTATGCGAGTAATAAAGTCGGTACGGGATATAGTCGTACGCTGGTACTGGATACACGTAAGGTTCCGGAAGTAGGGGAGATCGAAGTCTTGAATGCTGCAACATATACATATCGTTCGAGGTTATTGGATAACGGCGGAGGGAATATAAGCAAGTGGGGATTTTGTTGGAATACAGTCGGTGAACCAGATATCTGGGATGATAGTGTGCAGGCGGATAATGACTTTACGGCAACGCTCGGAGAATTGTCTCCGGGGATATATTATATCCGTGCCTATGCGATCAATGAAAAGGGTGCTGGTTACGGTCCTGAATATTCAATCGTTGTATCTCCATCGGAAAGTTACTGATTTGGAAATAAAGTATAGGGAAACCGATGTCCCTTCGCGATCTTTACCTTTCTTATAATTATTTTGTAACCGAAGAATCCGGCTGTCTGCTGGTTGGGTTCAGGGAGGATTCTGTAACTTTCATTGTAAAAGAGTTATGGAATAAAGATGCTCTTTGCCTGGCGGAGGTGGATGATCTGTATACAGAATTACAGAGGATCGGGGAGATGTGTAACTGTAAGCAATACCGTATCCTGGCACATGGCGGATATCTGCCGGAGGCTCTTTCTTTTGAGTTGCATGGTTTGACAGTATCCGACGAAAGCTATCTGAAAAGCCTGGAAAGCGGAAAACACATCGAACTCTTTTCCCATAATGAAGCCGCTTACCGCGCTATTGAGGAAGGCTTCCAAAAGAACCGTATCGGGGCTGTCGTACAGGCTACCGGAACGGGTAAATCATATCTTATAGCCCGTTATATTGTGAACCACCGGAAAGAACGAATTTTGGTTGTGGCCCCGAATGTTACCATTATAGCAGAGATAAAGAAAGCGGTAGGATGGAAAATGCGGCATGTTACTTTTATGACTTTCCAGGCACTATCACGCCAACGTGACAAGATTCCTCCCATGCAGGCAGACCATATCATTATCGATGAGTTCCACCATTTCGGTGCGGAGGTATGGGGAAAAGCCGTACAGGATGTGATCGATGCCAATCCGGAAGCCCGCGTATTGGGTATGTCGGCTACCCCGATCCGTCCGGAAGAGATGATGGATACGGTAGAGGTCTATTTCAAAGGGAACCTGTTTTATGAACTCTCCCTTTCGATGGCCTGGTATTATAAGATTCTGCCGGTACCGGTGTTGGTGCAGAGCGTATTCGATTTGAATAACCAGCTGAATAAGGTTCAACACCTGCTGAACAGAAGTGGCTGTACGGATGAACGACGGCAGCGTATTCAGGAGAAGATTGATTTTGCCCGGTTGGATTTCCGGGGTTCATGGAGTGCTTCGGAACTGATACGGCGTTACCTGCCGAAGGATGTGAAGAAGATTCTCGTTTTCTGTAAAGATAAGGAAGACCTTCAACATATGATGCCGGAAGTATCGCGCTGGTTGATACATGGCGGATTTGTATTTGAAATGTTTGAAATACATAATGGGTATAGTAACCGTGTAAATGAACGGACCCTCCGTGATTTTTGTACTGATACAGGTAAATTGCATGTGCTGTTCTCTATCAATATGCTGATCGAAGGATTGCATGTGGAAGGGGTGGATGCAGCCATGTTTCTGCGCCGGACAGAGTCGTATGTGGTTGCTTTGCAGCAGCTTGGGCGTTGCCTGAAAGCCGGTTCAGATGCCCGTCCTGTTGTGTTGGATTTTGTGAATAATCTTTCCGGACGTTCTGTTTATGAAGCGATGTCATATGACTTGTCTTACCATCCAGCTATCCGTGCGCCGAAGACATTCAAAGGATTCACCGAGTTTCAGGTAACAGGTTTCTTGTCGGATATCCGTGCCCGGGTGGATGATATGCTGGCAGAACTGGATGCGTGGCCGGTGATGTATGAACGGCTGATAGAATATAAAGAACGGGAGGGATGTTGGCCATGTGCAGCCGAGGGCCGATTGGGTAGTTGGTGTAACACCCAGCGGATCGCACGGAAAAAAGGGACATTGTCTGACGAATATATCTCTCGCCTGGAAGATATCGGTTTTGAGTGGGAGGTACAGGATAGCCGCTGGATGCAATATTATGAAGAGTTGAAATGTTTTATAGACCGGATGCACCGTCTTCCTAAAAAAGGAGAGAACAGTCTGAGTACATGGTGTAATACACAGCGGCAGAGCCGTAAAAAAGGTCTGTTGTCCGAAGAACGGGTGCGATTGCTGGATCACATCGGCTTTGTTTGGGAGCAGGACTTGGATGTCCAGTGGATGAAGAACTGGAAACAAGTGGTGCTCTTTTATCAGCAAAAGGGATATTGGCCCAAAAGTAACGATGGAAAACTGGGTGCCTGGTGTAGTACCCAGCGTAAGTACCGTAAGCAAGGAGTACTTGTATCCGACCGCGTCAGGATGATGGACGAAGCCGGTTTTATCTGGAATACCGATGATATCTGGCTGGAAAACTATGAAAAATTGAAACTGTTTTACCAGGAGAAACGCCGCTGGCCCACTGTCCGTGAAAATAAGCTCGGTAGTTGGTGCTTCGTTCAACGGCGTTTATCCAAAAACGGAAAACTTCTCTCCTGGCGAAAACAGATGTTGGAGTCGATCTCTTTTCCTTTATAATGTATGTGGCTTATACCAGTTTATTTTCCGGGAGAAATACATAATAGTTCCCAGTATAACGAATAAACCGATACTTCCTATAAGCAAGGCAACATCTTCGAGTTGCAGGACGACATACAGGAAAATATACAATAAACATAACATGCCGGTGAGTGCCCCGGTCTGTATCCTGTTCCTGAAAATACTATAGGTATAGGAGGTGATCAGTCCGATGGTGGCTATACTGGCAATCAGGTAGGCGATGCCGAAGTTGATTTGTTCGGATATGGACAGGAGCAGGCTGTAGAACAGTATCAGAGCCAGGCCGACCAGGAGATACTGGATCGGGTGGATCCGTTTTCCGGTCAGTATTTCGACAAAGAAAAAGACAACGAATGTCAGGGCAATGAACATGATAGCGTATTTGGCGGAACGCATGTTCTGCTGGTAATGGTTTACCGGATCGACCAGGTTTACACCGAAAGAGGAGTCTTCGAACGAGTAGGTTTGTCCGTCGGTCCACATTTCCGGGATACTCCGGTTAAAGCTGAGGATACTCCAGTTGGCTTCAAAGCCATTTTCAGTGATGGTATGGTCGGGGGTAAAGTTGCCGATGAAGCCGGGAGATTTCCAGTTGCCTGCCACGTGGACTTTAGTCGTTTTGCCGATTGGGATGAAATTTATGTTGCTGCTTCCGTTCAGTTTTAACTGGCATTTGAAGGTAAGCGGCTGTTCGGATTGAAGCACTTCGGGATCGTTTAACGGGATGGCGAGCATTTTGCCTATCTGTGTATCCAGATTGCCGGTGGTTTCTACTGTGTATTGTTTGTTCTCCAGCTTGAAATCGATGTTGTCGGTGATGCCCCGGAGGTCGGAAACACCGACTGCCATATAAGCCTGGTCCCAGTGGATAGTGCCGTTTTCTATCTTGGGGAAATTGATTTTGTCGAAGTTTCCGGAAATGTCTGTTTCACTTTTGTAAAGGATCGTTTTGTATATCCCGTAATATCTTTCTTCCGGGAATAGCCGGGTATCGATTGTCAGGTTTCCGGGAGTGATGGTCAGGACATGTTCCTGAAAATAGGTTTTATTGTTCGAATCGACATGCGTTGTTGTATAGGGGATGGAGAGGACCGGGCCGCAGAAGGTCTGGGCGTTGCTCCATTTGGCATTGATCTTTTCGATCGTTTCGATACTTCTGTCCTGTCTTTCCCGGATCAGATCCTGAATCATTAACCCCGGTATCAGTAAAATGAGGGTCAGAACTCCGATAACCATAGCCTTGAATGTAATGGACTGGTTGATTTTGCTTGCTTTTCTGATTGTTGTTTCCATAAATTTAACTTGTTTGTATGGGTTGAAAAGTACTTTGTGTTTCAAAGTGAATAGGTAAAAAAAATTATTTGATAAGCTCTTCCAATGCATCCAGGTGTTCCCGAAAGCATTTTCTTCCTTCTTCGGTGATTGTATACTGGGTATTAGGTTTCCGGCCGATGAACTGCTTGGTGGACCGGATATATCCGATGGTCTCCAGGGCTTTCAGATGGCTTGCCAGGTTTCCGTCGGTCAACTCCATCAACTGCTTCATGGTATTGAAGTCGGCTGATTCGTTTACCGACAGGATAGACATGATACCCAGTCGTATCCGGCTTTCGAAGGCTTTATTTAATTTGGACAGTATGTTTTTCATTCTTTCTTCAAATCATATTTGATGTACATAGCTGTGCCGTAAATGATATGGCAGACTCCGAATCCGATAGTCCAGAGCAAGAGGCTCCAGTCGGGGAACAAAGCGGAGATGATACCCAAAACGACTTCTGTCAGGCCCAGGTAATGGACTTCGTCGAGGGTATATTTGGATACATTGATCAAGGCGAGGCCATAAAAAGTAAGTGTCATGGTGATTGCCATTGCCAGGTCGCCGCGCAACAGAAAAATAAGCGCAAAGACACCTCCGGCAACCAATGGAATACCGAGGTGATAAAGTGTCCTTTTTATCAGGCTTTTGGAGGGCATCAGGTTCTTCTTCACTGACTTTTTCCAGGAAAAATAGATACCGAAGCAAATAGAGAAGAGCAGGACGGCAGCAGCATCCGTGATCAGCAGAGTGATTTCGCGGAACATCGCTTCGTGTGTCGTATTGAAGTCTGTGTTTGCCGGTTCCCTCAGAATATGGAAGTAGGCGAGTGCTGCCCCGATAATCGCTATAACTCCGGCTGATATGCCGGATAAACCGCTTAACGAAAGGAATTTGGATGATCTTTCCATCATCTCGCGAATGGCTTTTATGTCTTCTACTTGCTTGTTCATATACTTGCGATAAAAAGTACTTTGTGGCGCAAAGTTAAGAAGGATTCTGAAGAATCCAAATAAATGGGGTAAAGTTTTTAGGGTAATGTTATGGATCTAAATTAAAATTTAGTAGATTATTGTCGTTAAAGCTATCAAAATCAGATTTAAACAGTTGATCTTGTATAATTCTATATTTTTTGAATTCAGTTTCAGCAAAAGCTTTCGCAACTTGTGCTGAAATTGTACTTGAATTTTTTCCATCGGAAGCAGTTACCGAGAATTCCTCGGTAACTGAGTCGGGGTCCAATTCTCCATCATTAAATATATTTTTGAGGTGAAGTGAAATATTATCGGTCGAACAGTTAAATAAAACGGCCATTAGTTTTTGACTTAACCAAATGGTCTCATTTTGTACTCTGACTTCTATGCCATTTTCTTTAGCTTGATTTGTAAATATCAGAAATTCAGCTGTACTATTCTTAATTTGGAATTTTTTGCTCATTTTTTTATAGTCATTTGATTGGCTTTTAATTAATTCAGTTACATGTTTACTGATTAACGAATATTTATTTACAAAGATAGTGTCTTTATGTGTATAATTGATGAATTAGGCTTTAAAAGTGAGTACAAATTTATTACTTAAATCTCGGACTTACTCCTCTTACGTAACTCTTTGCTGGATTGAGAGGTTCGTTTTGTGGTAATGGGAAGCACAAGTTTACTGGATGTGATAGCTTTCATATAATAAATATTTATCTTTGTCTTCTGAAAATAAAGCTAGCAAATATGGAAAATAAAACGATATTACCGGCGGAGTGGTATCCGCAAAGTGCGGTTCAGCTTACCTGGCCGCATGAAGGGACGGATTGGGCGCCGATACTCGACGAGGTGGTACCTTGCTTTGTGGAGATTGCCAGAGAGGTGATCAAGCGGGAGAAGTTACTGATTGTTTGTCCGGATGAATCGGTGGTACGCTCTCAGTTGGGAGAAGTGGATTATAGCCGTATTATTTTCCGGGAGATGGAGACAAACGATACCTGGGCACGCGATCACGGCGGTATTTCCGTGTTCGAAGAAGGTGCTCCGGTCGTATATGATTTTGTATTCAACGGCTGGGGAATGAAGTACGCAGCCAACCATGATAATCTGATCACACGGAAACTGTTCCATGGCAAAACATTTGCAGAGGTGGTGATCCCTGTCAATATGCAGCCGTTCGTGTTGGAAGGCGGAAGTATCGAGTCGGATGGAAAAGGCACTTTACTGACTACGGTCGAATGTCTTTCTTCCGTGAACAGGAACGAATATCTTCAGCAGGAGGAACTGGAAAATTATCTGAAACAGGTATTCGGCCTGAACCGTATTTTGTGGTTGGAGAGCGGTTACCTGGCTGGTGACGATACCGATAGCCATGTCGATACGCTGGCCCGTTTTTGTAGTGAGGATACGATTGCTTATGTGCAGTGCACGGATGAAGAAGATGAGCATTATGCCGAATTGCAGGAGATGGAAGAAGAGCTGAGAGAGTTTACGCAGGAGAATGGCGAACCTTACCGTTTGATCGCTTTGCCTATGGCTGATAAAGTGGAATGGGAGGGCGAGCGTTTACCGGCTACTTATGCGAATTTCCTTATTATAAATGGGGCGGTGCTTCTGCCGTTCTACGATTCACCGAAAGATGAGATTGCGAAAGAGGCTTTGCAGACAGCATTTCCGGACAGAGAAATTGTAGGTATTAATTGCTTACCATTAATTAAACAACATGGTTCACTGCATTGCGTGACGATGCAGTACCCGGAAGAATTTGTTAATTGAGAATTGAAAATTGAAAATCAGATGAAGATAGGATTGATCCAACAGGCGAACACCTGTGACCGGTTAGATAATATAAAGAAACTGAAAAATAATATCCGGTTTTGCGCTGAAGAAGGGGCGGAGCTGGTTGTTTTGCAGGAATTACATAATGGCTTGTATTTCTGCCAGACGGAAGATACTGGGCTATTCGATCTGGCAGAAACGATTCCGGGCCCCTCCACGGAAGAGTTCGGTGCGTTGGCTAAAGAACTGGGAATCGTGCTGGTGCTTTCCCTCTTTGAGAAACGTGCTCCGGGATTGTATCATAACACGGCTGTCGTGCTTGAGAAAGACGGAACGATTGCCGGAAAGTACCGGAAGATGCATATACCGGATGATCCGGCTTATTATGAGAAGTTTTATTTTACTCCCGGCGACCTGGGATTCGAGCCTGTCGAAACTTCCGTCGGCAAACTGGGCGTATTGGTTTGCTGGGACCAGTGGTATCCGGAGGCAGCCCGCCTGATGGCGATGAAAGGAGCCGAACTGTTGATCTATCCGACAGCTATCGGCTGGGAGAGCAGCGATACGGAAGAAGAAAAGAAACGTCAGTTGGATGCCTGGGTAACGATACAGCGCGGACATGCAGTGGCAAACGGTCTTCCGGTGATCACTGTGAACCGTACGGGGCATGAGACGGACCCTTCGGGACAGACAAACGGTATTCAGTTTTGGGGCAACAGCTTTGTTGCCGGTCCGCAGGGAGAACTGTTGGCTGAGTTCCCGAACGATCACGAGGAGGTGCGTGTTGTGGAGATCGATAAAGCACGGAGTGAGAATGTGCGCCGTTGGTGGCCGTTCTTCCGTGATCGCCGTATCGATGCTTTCGGCGGATTGACGGAGCGATTTTTGATCTGATATGAAATTTTGTAGTAAAGATGAAGCCGTCCGGTATATGAATCGATCAGGATTATCCGGACGGCCTTTTATATTTATCGTCGATTATAAGCAGGAGCATGTTTGGGTGGAGGAGCCGGATGCAGTTGATCCGGAAGAGTTGCTGTATGACCTGAACGGTTTTTCCAATGTGACAGGTAATGAGAAGCAGTATCCAAAGAAGCAGGTCGAGTGGGAAACCGAGCCTGTCTCTTTTGAAACGTATTCCCGTTCTTTTCAGACAGTATCCGGTCATATCCGTGCCGGTAATTCTTATCTAGTCAACCTGACTTGCGCTACTCCGGTGCGGACGAACCTGACACTGAAAGAGATCTTTTATTCTTCGCAGGCTCCTTACAGGTTGTGGCTGAGAGACCGTTTTGTTATTTTTTCTCCTGAAATATTCGTACGTATGGAGGATGGTTTCATCTATTCGTATCCGATGAAGGGGACGATCGATGCATCTCGGCCTGATGCGCGGGAACGGATTCTGGCAGATAAAAAGGAAGAAGCCGAACATGCCACGATTGTCGATCTGATCCGTAATGATTTGAGTCAGGTGGCATCGGATGTAACGGTATCGAGATATCGGTATATAGATGAACTGGAAACGAACAAAGGCCGGTTATTACAGGTGAGTTCAGAGATCAGGGGAAAGTTACCCGATGACTGGAAAGCTGTTTTAGGGACTGTTTTGTTCAGCCTGTTGCCTGCCGGTTCCATTACCGGTGCACCAAAGAAAAAGACGATGGAGATCATCGATGAGGCTGAAACATACCGGCGGGGATTCTATACGGGAGTAATGGGATATTTCGACGGTAACCGTCTGGACAGTGCCGTTATGATCCGTTTCCTGGAGCAGGAAGGAGAACGGCTGCTGTTTAAGAGTGGGGGTGGCATTACCTCCCAAAGTGATTTGCAAAGTGAGTATAATGAAATGAAACAGAAAGTATATGTGCCCATTTATTGAAACAATCAGAATCGAGAATGGAAAGGCTGTGAATATGGCTTTCCATAATTACCGCTTCAACCGGACGCGGAGAGATATTTTTGAATGTAATTTACCTGTAAATCTGGCTGATTTTATCCAGCCGGGAGAATATACCGAACGGACCCGCTGCCGGGTGGAGTATCAGGAAGAGGTGGAGAAGGTTGAATATCTGCCGTATACCATCCGTCCGGTAAATAGTTTGAAAATAGTCACCTCCGACGGGTTAGATTATACTTATAAAAGTACTGACCGTCAGAAATTGGACGAACTGTTCGGGCAACGGGGAGAGGCCGACGATATCCTGATCGTGCGCGATGGTCTCCTGACGGATACTTCGATCGCTAATATTGCCTTGTGGGATGGTTCCAAATGGGAGACACCCGAAGTCCCTTTGTTGGAAGGAACGATGCGGGCATCTCTATTGGGGAAGGAAATGATTGTTCCGGCTGCAATCCGTCCGCAGGATCTGTCCCGTTATTCGCTGATCCGTTTGTTCAATGCGCTGATCGGGTTCGGTGAGATTGAATTTCCTGTGGCGAATGTCCGTTAGATTATTACGTATGTGATACGCGGAATGAATCTATTTCAGGCCCGGTTATTTAAGAATGTAATAAATGGTATTACTGATACGGGCCTGATATACTTTATTTTCATGCATAAGAGAGCATAGAGCCAGACAAAGTTCGGTGTCCTGAAAATTTGTCGCTCTTTGTAATTCAGCAAATGTACTTCTTCCAACCTGGCACAAAGTCTCATACAATTGGGATATGCTCTGAGACATCTTTAAACTTAGTGTATTCATAAGCTGTTATTTTATAAGTTAATACTATGTTGATCGGGTAGAGTAGGGTGTACTGTCCCCGTATCTTTGTTTCGAAAGCTAAAGTACAAGGAATATTTGTAGGAATCTGCCCTTTTTTGCTGTAACGGTAATTTTTACTCCTAAAACGGAATATTCGGAAACTGAAATAAAATGAGGTGAATTTACCCCTCTTTCGGCAACCGCAACACGAACCGGATCAGTGCCACGAATACCTTTCCGTATTTATCCAGTTTGATTTCACCGACACCCCGTATATCGCTGAATTCATCCAGTGTGACCGGTTTCTTCTGTACCATATCTTCCAGTGAATCATCGGAAAAGATGATATAAGCCGGTGTCTGTTCTTTCTCGGCGATCTGTTTGCGAAGTTGCTGGAGTGAGTCGAGCAACGTCTCTTCGACCGACGCGGATTTGAGTGGTTTGATCGGGCGGTATTTGAATTTGGAATCTTTTCTTCTGAAATAAGTTTTCTCTTCCGGCTCCTTGTAAATAGACATCATCGCCTTCTGCTCTCCGAACAGTATTTTTCGTCCTAACGGAGTAACTTTCAAAATACCGGCGTTGACGTAGTCGATTTCGATATACCCCAGCTGAAGCATCTGGTACAGATATTCTTTCCATTCTTTATAAGAAAGGTCTTTTCCGGCACCGTATGTTTTCAGTTTATCGTATCCTTTCTCGGTAATATCCGCTTTTTCCGATCCGCGGAGAATGTTGATCAGCATATTCATGCCGACAAACTGGCCTGTACGGAAGATGGCGCTGAGTGCTTTTTGTACCAGTATGCTGCCGTCGAACCGTTCGGGAGGGTTCTTGCATACGTCGCAGTTCCCACAATCCTGGTCCGCCTCTTCCCCGAAATAACTCAACAGGATACGGCGGCGGCAGATATCCGCTTCGCAATACCGTCTCATCCGGTTTAGTTTCTGTAGGTTGACGTCTTTCTGCCCACTTCCTTCGGCAAAACGGCGGAGGACGAGTATGTCGCCTACCGAATAGAACAGCAGCGTATCGCTTTTCATTCCGTCGCGTCCGGCACGTCCTATCTCCTGATAATAGTTTTCAATGCTGCCCGGCATATTATAATGGATCACCCAACGCACATTACTCTTATCGATCCCCATCCCGAAAGCTACGGTTGCACAGACCACATTTACCCGGTCATTGATAAAATCATCCTGCGCCTTTTCGCGTTGAGCGGGAGGAAGTCCGGCATGATAGGCGGTAGCTTTGATCCCGTAAGAGGAAAGTTCTTCCGCCAGGAACTCGGTATTATTCCGGCTCATACAATAGACGATGCCGCTTTGCCGACGGTGGGCATTGATGAAGTGGACGATAGCTGCCGTCTTTTCCTTTTTATTCAGTCCTCTCCGGATGGTGAGAGACAGGTTGGGACGGTCGAAGGAAGAAATGAAGATTTCCGGATCACGCAGGTTCAGTTGGTTGACGATATCGGTACGGGTTACTTTATCGGCTGTCGCTGTCAATGCCACGATCGGTATCTTTGGAAAATGTTCTTTCAGGACGGACAACTGGGTATATTCAGGACGGAAATCATGTCCCCAATGCGAGATACAGTGAGCTTCATCGATGGCTATCAGGGAGATATCCATACGGGGAAGCAGCCAATGCAGTTCGCCTACCAATCCTTCGGGGGAGATGTAAAGCAACTTTATTTTTCCCTGGATGCAGAGTTGTTTGATCTGGTGGCGTTCTTCTTCCGGCATCATGCTGTTGAGCGCGGCTGCCGGAATACCGTTGGCTACCAATCCGCCTACCTGGTCTTTCATCAGGGCGATCAATGGGGAGATGACAACTGCTGTTCCGGGCAGGTAAATAGCCGGAAGTTGATAGCAAATAGATTTTCCTCCACCGGTAGGCATCAGCACCAGCGAATCCTCTTTCCTCAAAATGCGTTGTATGATCTCCGCCTGCAACGGGCGGAAAGAAGTATACCCAAAAAACTTCTTTAACAGCAACAGTAACTCTTTCATCATCCAAAAATCAATTTACAAAGATAGTATAATTTCTAAATAACTGCTTGGTCTGCCTGATTATTAGGAATGCTTCGGAATTAACCCTTGGGATATAGTCAGTTACCTGGCAGGCCTATCGGACAAGCTTTGAGACGGATATATTTTATACCGTTTTTCTTTTCATATCACAGCTGTGAAACAAAAGAAATTCAACTGTGAGACAAACGGAATCCATCTGTGATATGAAAGGTGTACGGTTGTGATATGCAATAATCTTCCTATGAAATGAGGAAGTGTGGCTATATTTGACTATCTTTGCGTCCATTATTTATTTAACGAGCCGTGATGGCTCAACATTTTTATTAGATGACATTTGAACAATTACAACTGATCGAGCCGATACGTAAGGCTCTCAGAGAAGAAGGTTATACCATTCCAACCCCTATACAAGCAGAAGCGATTCCCTATGTGTTAGATGGATACGATTTATTAGGTTGCGCACAGACCGGAACGGGTAAAACTGCCGCATTTTCAATCCCTATTTTACAAAATCTGTATAATGAACGTCAGAATGGGTTTGCACGTGGTATCAAGGCTTTGATACTGACACCGACCCGTGAACTGGCTATCCAGATCGGGGAAAGTTTTGCCGCTTATGGGAAATATACCAAACTGAAACATACGGTTATATTCGGTGGAGTAGGACAGAAGCCCCAGACGGATGCGTTGCAGTGGGGCGTGGATATACTGATCGCGACACCGGGACGTTTGCTGGATTTGATCAACCAGGGTTTTATCAATCTGAAGACATTGGATTATTTCGTGTTGGATGAGGCCGACCGTATGCTGGATATGGGATTTATCCATGATATCAAGCGAATCCTGCCTTTATTGCCTAAGAAACGCCAGTCGTTGTTTTTCTCGGCTACCATGCCACCGGAGATAGAACGTCTTGCCGGAACGATCCTGGTGGAACCGAAGAAGGTGGAGGTTACTCCGGCTTCGTCGACGGTCGATAAGATCGACCAGTGGGTTTATTTTGTAGAAAAGGCGGAGAAGGTAAGTCTGCTAACTCATTTGCTGAAAGATTCCGCTTTGGAGTCGGTTCTGGTATTTACTCGTACGAAACATGGAGCGGACAAAGTGGCGCGTGTCCTGGCAAAAGCAAATATCGGAGCGGAGGCTATTCATGGCAATAAGAGCCAGACGGCCCGCCAGCGTGCATTGACCAATTTTAAAGATCATACGACCCGTGTACTGATCGCAACGGATATTGCTGCCCGGGGTATCGACGTGGATCATCTTACGCATGTGATTAATTACGAATTGCCAAATGTGCCGGAAACGTATGTACACCGTATCGGACGTACAGGACGTGCCGGACGTAGCGGAGTGGCTTATTCTTTCTGTGATGCGGAAGAAGTACCGTACTTGAAAGATATACAGAAACTGATCGGCAAGCAGATTCCTGTTGCCGGTGGGAATGAGTTTGAAACGGCGGAAGTAAAAGCAGCCGTGGCCGATAAGAAAGAAGCCATCAAACAGGAGTCCAAACGCCGGAATATGTTCGGTAGCAAACGCGACGGCAGCTACTGGAGGAATAAGAAACGGGCGTCTAACGAAAATCAAAAAACAGCTAAAAAGAAATAATGGCATTGTGTTTGATGGAATAAAATTCGAGAACTACATGCTTTGAAATCCGTATGATTAATTATATTTGCAGGCGTTGGTTGTAATAATCAACGCCTTTTTATTCATGAAAAACATAAATATGAGAAATCTACTGTGTATAGCTGTCGGAATAGGAACTTTATCCGGAGCAAATGTTTATGCTCAAAGCGAAAAACAGCCTAATGTTGTAATTATTGTAGCCGATGATCTGGGGTACGGCGATCTGAGTTGTTATGGTGCGACCCGTATTCATACACCGGGTATGGACCGGATAGCCAATGAAGGACTGCGTTTTACACAGGGGTATTGTACGGCAGCAACTTCTACACCCAGCCGTTATTCCCTGCTGACAGGATTGTATCCCTGGACTAACAAAGACGCCAAAATACTTCCGGGGAATGCTGCTTTGATCATTAATACCCAGCAAATCACTTTGCCGAAAGTGATGAAGCAGGCGGGATATGTGACAGGTTCTGTCGGTAAATGGCATCTGGGATTGGGGGACGGTGCCGTCGATTGGAACGAAACTGTTTATCCCGGGGCGAAAGAAGTTGGATATGATTATTCTTTTATCCAGGCAGCGACCAACGACCGGGTTCCTTGTATCTTTATTGAAAACGGAAAGGGTGTCGGACTGGAACCGAATGATCCGTTATATGTCAGTTATAAGCATAATTTCCCGGGTGAACCTACCGGTAAGGATAACCCGGAATTGCTTCGGATGCATCCGAGTGTGGGGCATGCCGGATCGATCGTGAATGGTGTACCCCGTATCGGATTCCAGAAAGGCGGAAAGGCGGCCCAGTGGAAAGACGAGGATATGGCTGAATTGTTCCTGGAGAAGGCGAAAGGATTTCTTAAAGACAATAAGGATAAACCGTTCTTCCTGTATTACGGATTGCACCAGCCTCATGTGCCTCGTGTGCCGAATCAGAAATTTGTCGGAAAGTCGGGCATGGGACCTCGCGGGGATGTTATTCTGGAGGCTGACTGGTGTGTGACGGAGTTTTTGAACGAGTTGGATAAGTTGGGATTGACAGAGAATACATTGGTGATCTTTACCAGCGATAATGGTCCCGTGCTGGATGACGGTTATCAGGATCAGGCGGTGGAACTGGTTGGTGATCATAAAATGGCAGGTCCTTACCGCGGTGGAAAAACCAGTTTATACGATGGGGGTACTTGTATTCCGTTCCTGTTGCGCTGGCCGGCTGTCGTTAGCCCCGGAGTGTCGGATGCTTTGATTTGTCAAATGGATTTGCTGGCCTCTCTGGCGGCATTGACAGGGCAGACCTATTCGGATAAGACTGATAGCCAGAATACCTTGCCCGTGTTTTTGGGAAAAAGCGATCAGGGACGTAAAGAGCTGGTTACTGAAGGTTATTTCAATTATGCCCTGCATCAGGGTGATTGGGTGATGATCCCGCCTTACCCTGCTTATTATGACGATCCTGACGGCGTCGGTTTTTCAGGACTGGGAAACTGTTATCAATTGTATAATATAAAGGAAGATATCGGACAGGAACATAACCTGGCGGAAAAGGAACCAAGGCGTTTGAGGCAAATGATTATGACGTTTGAAAAGCTTAAAAGAGAGACCGGAAAGATTACAAATTATTAATTGGTGATTTTGATTGATTCTTTTTTTCTAAACATATTTGAGAAGTTGATTAAATATTATAAATTTGCCCACTTAACATAAAATACTAAATAAAGAACATGGAAAACACTCGTCGTTCCTTTCTTAAAAAAATGACTGCAGCCGGAGTTGGTGCAGCAGGTTTGGCTATGGCTGGTACCGCCTCTGCCACTACAGTAGCAGGTTCTCCGGAACCTCAGAAGAAGAAAACAGCCGGAAAAGATGATGGCAAACTGCGTTTCGGATTTATCGGAACAGGTTCACGTTGCCATGAACACATCAATAATGTGTTGGCTATTCCGGGAAACAAGATCGTTGCTATCTGTGATATTCAACAGGGGCCGATCGACAGAACTCTCAAACACATTGCTAAATTTAACGTAGATGCACCTAAAGTTTATAAGGGCGGTGAACGTGAATTTGAAAAGATGTTGAACAACGAAGAATTCGACTGTGTGATCATTGCCAGCCCTTGGGAATGGCACGTGCCGATGTCGTTAGCAGCTATGAAGGCTGGCGTTCCTTATGTTGGCGTGGAAGTTTCCGCAGCTAATACGGTTGAAGAATGCTGGGATCTGGTCAATGTATCGGAAGCAACAGGCAGCCATTTGAACATCATGGAAAATGTGTGCTATCGTCGTGACTGTATGGCTGCATTGAACATGGTTCGCGAAGGGTTGTTCGGTGAACTGCTGCACGGTGGTTGCGGTTACGAACATGATTTGCGTGATGTAAAATTCAATGACGGTAAGAATTATACTTACCAGAAGGGTGGTGAGTTGCGTATGGGACCGGAGGCTTTTGCTGAAGCTCAGTGGCGTACGAATCACTCCGTACATCGTAATGGTGATATTTACCCGACTCACGGTATCGGACCGGTTGCCAACTGTATGGACATCAACCGCGGTAACCGTTTCCTTTCTCTTTCTGCCATGGCAACTCAGTCTCGCGGATTGCATAAGTTTATCGTAGATAATGGTGGCGAAAACCATCCGTTGGCTAAAGTTCGCTTTAACCTGGGTGACATCGTGACATCTATGATCAAATGTGCGAACGGCCAGACAATCATCGTAACCCACGATACAAACTCTCCTCGTCCTTATTCTTTAGGATTCCGTATTCAGGGAACAGAAGGTTTGTGGATGAACGATGGCGATCATGTATATGTGGAAGGCCAGTCTAAACCTCACCGTTGGGATAATTCTGACGAATGGTTCAAGAAATACGACCACAAATTGTGGGCCCAGTTGGATGCTCAGGCAAAAGAAGCCGGTCACGGTGGTATGGACTTCATTATGATGTACGACCTGATCGACCGCATCAAAAACAAACGTCCGGCTCCTATGGACTGCTATGATGCTGCAGCTTGGAGTGCTATCTCAGGTTTGTCTGAAATGTCTATCGCGCGTGGCGGTGCATTAGTTGATTTCCCTGACTTCACTCGCGGACAGTGGATTCACCGTAAACCGGAATTCGGTTTATAATTAATAAATAAGCGATAAAAAAAGAAGGGGATGTGTCTTTGGATGCATCTCCTTTTCTTTTTATAAGAGCCGGATAGAATAGTGTATTTGAGCCGTTAAGAAAAATCTTATTTGTTTGCAATGGTCCCTTACTTTAATTCGGAGAACAAGCCGAATGATGAGTTGATGCAGTTGAAACTACGTGAGGGATTGATCTCCCTGCTGGCGATGAATAAAGATTTTTATCCTACACTTTTTGATTTTACGGAACCGTGGAAGATCGATATACTTGATTTCCTGAATAAGAATTATATGCACGATCTGTCTATGGAGGAGATCGCTTTATATACAGGGAGGAGCCTGGCGACTTTCAAGAGGGATTTCAGGAAAATAAGCAGTTTGTCGCCTCAGAAATGGATTATGCAGAAGAGGTTGGATGTCGCTTATGAAAAGATCAGGAGCGGGGGAGAGAAAATATCGGACGTGTGTTTTAGTGTCGGTTTTAAAAACAGGTCTCATTTTACTACGGCTTTCAAAAAACAATTTGGGTTTACACCTGCCCGGTAGATATGTATCACTTGACTCCGCGTGGACAACATACGAATTCAACAAATAAATTACGTTTTATAAGTATGGCTTCCGTAATCGCTTTCGATGCTTTTCATATGGTGGACAAACTGCTGACGCAACCTTTACAGATCATTGTCGGTGCTAAAGGCGGTGTGTTCAAGTCTTTCCAGGATGGAAAAGAACTTTACAAACGGGCTGCATCGAAAGAAAAGGATTTGCTTGTTTTTGAGAATGCTTCCCATTATGACCTGTATGATAATCCGGAGTATGTGAATCCGGCTGTTGAGAAACTGACAGGGTTCTATCGTAAATATCTGGGATAACGAAGCAAGATAGATCTCTTCTGATAGACAGGGATAAATAAAGAGCGTATCTGTGTCCCGTAAAGGATTATGGATATGCTCTTTATTTATTTATAAGTTCTGTCTTTTTCAATCTAAAGCTTCTATCTCTTTCAGCCATAACGTTGCCATCGCATCGCTCGGCATACGCCAGTCGCCGCGTGGGGAAAGACTGACGGAACCGACTTTCGGGCCGTCGGGTAAACAACTTCGTTTGAACTGTTGCTGGAAGAAACGGCGGAAGAACGTATAGAGCCATTTTTTGATTGTCTCTTTGTCGTAATTGTCCTTGAAAGCCTGTTGTGCCAGGAAGTAGATCTTGACAGGTGAGGAGCCGAAGCGGAGGAAATGATACAGGAAGAAATCGTGTAGTTCGTAAGGGCCTACCAGGTCTTCCGTTTTCTGTTTGATATTTCCGTTTTCATCTGCCGGGATCAATTCGGGGCTGATAGGGGTATCGACGATATCCAGCAAGGTAGCGCGGGAGGCTTCATCCACCCGGTTGTGGGCAACCCATTCCACCAGGTATTTGACCAATGTTTTAGGGATGCTTCCGTTAACCCCGTACATCGACATATGATCGCCGTTGTAGGTCGCCCAACCCAGTACCAGTTCCGACAGGTCGCCGGTTCCGATCACCATACCGTTTTCCTGATTGGCTACATCCATCAGGATTTGGGTACGTTCGCGTGCCTGGCTGTTCTCGTAAGTAACATCATGGACAGACGGATCGTGGTTGATGTCTTTGAAGTGTTGGAGGCAGGCATCTTTGATCGAAATTTCTTTCAGGGTGACACCCAATGAACGGATCAGGTCGCAAGCATTGGTATAGGTGCGGTCGGTGGTTCCGAAGCCGGGCATGGTGATACCGAGTATCTGGTTGCGGGGGATACCGAGCGCATCGAAGGTCATCACGGTTACCAACAGGGCTAATGTGGAATCCAGTCCACCCGAAATACCGACAACTGCCGTTTTAGAGTGGGTATGGACCATGCGTTTGGCTAGTCCGGCCACCTGAATCTGGAAGATTTCTTCGCAACGCTCTTTTAAAGCATCGTCGGAAGGAGTGAAAGGATGCGGGTCGATCGGGCGCGTCAGTACCGGATCTCCGGAAGTTTCGGACAGGGCGAACGGGACTACGATCGTTTCCTCCGGTAATAAAGTGGAGGCTCCGTGCATGAAGCTGGTGTTCACGCGACGGTCGTTTTGCAGGTTTTCAACGTCGATCTCACTGATGATGAGTTGTTCCTGCATGGTGAAGCGCGGCGATTCTTCCAGGAGATTTCCGTTTTCGGCAATGATGCCGTTACCCGCAAAAACAAGGTCTGTACTGGATTCTCCGAAACCGGCGGAGGTATAGACATATCCTGCCATACAACGGGCAGATTGCTGGCGGATCAGTGAACGGAGGTAATGATGTTTACCGATCAGTTCGTTACTGGCGGATATATTTACCAGGATATTGGCTCCTTCCATCGCCAGTAGGGAACTGGTGGGAACGGGAACCCACAGGTCTTCACATATCTCGATACCGACTTTTACCTGTCCGGAGGTGAATAATAGGTGACTATTCATCGGGTATGTGTTGTTTCCGATCGAGATGGTTTTATCCCATAGCTCGGTGGCGGAAGTAAACCAGCGCTGTTCCTGAAATTCTTTGTAGTTCGGCAGATATGTTTTGGGAACTACGCCTATTATCTTTCCGCTCTGGAAAGCGATAGCGGCATTGATCAATCGGTTGTCCGTTACGAGCGGGGCACCTACGATGGTGAGCAGGTTCAGGTCGGCGGTGTCGTTGACGAGTTTTAATAGGGTCTGTTCTGCATTCTTCAGTAAAGTTTGCTGGGCAAACAAGTCCAGGCAGGTATAGGCCGTCACCGACAATTCGGGAAAAGCGATCAGTTGGACTCCCTTTTCCGATGCCTGACGCATCAGGCTTTCTATCTGCCCTATATTATAAGAACAGTCTGCCACCTGTACGTGAGGGACGGCTGCTGCTACTTTTATAAATCCGTAGTTCATATTCTATTCTTCTTATAGTACTTCGCAATATTTTTCAAGTCGTTTTTGGCTTCGGTTGTCCAATAAAGAACATTTTTCTTTAGAACCATGTTTCTATTTCTTTTTCTAGTTCCTCATTAGATATGATACGTCCGTGTTTTATATCTTCTTCCGATTTTCTGATAGCCGCAATCATTTCTTCTTGCGAATGAACGACGCAAGGACGAGGGTTCTCTTTCTTGGGCATAACGCGTTTCACGTATTTCTTGATTTTTTCCAAAACTTCCAGATCATCTATTTCGTCCAGATAATCTTCAACGAAGTTCTTTTTCCATTGTTGTAATTCCATTGCCGTCATAACGTAAACTCCTTTCTTATATAATGATGCTCCAAAGGTATGTATTTCTCTGGGAATATGAAAGAAGGGAAGTTATACTTCGCAGCATGCTTCCCTTGTAAACACAAAACAATCAACAAAAAACTATTGTGTTTTTATCTGATAAATAATAATTCGCGATATTTTGGTAATGTCCACATCTGGTCGTCTACAACCAGTTCCAGTTTGTCGATGTGGTAGCGGATCTCTTCCAGCATCGGGACGATGGTATCGTGGTAGGCAATGGCCTTTTCGCGTTCGCTCTCGATCTTGTTGGCAACCTTACGGGCTTCGATCATTTCGTCGACCTTTTCCTTGATGAAGTTGGTGCGGCAAGCGATGTCTTCGATGATCTCCAGGTTGCGGGCGGAAAGGACGGATGCCTTGTCTGCCGGGAAAAGATCTTTCATTTTATAAACGTTATCGACCAGCGAAGTCTGATAGCGGGTGGCGATAGGGATGATATGGTTCATCGTCAGGTCGCCTAATACACGGGCTTCAATCTGTATCTTCTTTGTGTATGTTTCCCATTTCACTTCGTTACGGGCTTCCAGCTCTTTGCGGGTCATGACACCTGTCGACTCGAACATCTTGATGCTACTTTCTTTCAGGTAATTGTCGAAAATGACCGGAACACTGGTTTCACAATCCAGGCCGCGGCGTTTGGCCTCTTCTTTCCATTCATCGCTATAACCGTTGCCGTCGAAATGGATGGCTTTGCATTCTTTGATGTCTTTGCGGAGTACTTCCAGAATGGCTGCAAACTTGTCTTTGCCGGTTGCGATCTTTCCGTCTACCTCTGCTTTAAATAACTTCAATTGTTCGGCAACTGCGGCATTCAGAGCCAGCATCGCCGAGGCACAATTGGCTTCGGAACCTACGGCGCGAAATTCGAAACGGTTTCCGGTGAAAGCGAAAGGGGAGGTACGGTTACGGTCGGTGTTATCGATCAGTAATTCGGGGATACGGGCGATATCCAGTTTCATTCCTTGTTTACCGGCCAGCATGAGATCCTCCGGTTCACTCTTTTCCAGATGGTCTAAAACCTGTGATAACTGGGTCCCTAGGAAGCTGGAGATAATTGCGGGAGGTGCTTCGTTGGCTCCCAGGCGGTGGGCGTTGGTTGCACTGGAGATACTCGCTTTCAGTAATCCGTTGTGACGATAAACGGCCATCAAAACATTTACAACGAAAGTGATGAAGCGCAGGTTGTCCTCCGGAGTCTTCCCCGGGCCCATCAAGCCGATGCCTGTGTCGGTACCCAGCGACCAGTTGTTGTGCTTACCTGATCCGTTCACTCCTTTGAATGGCTTTTCATGCAACAGGACACGGAAACCATGCTTGCGGCTGATCTTACGCATCAATGCCATGACGAGCAGGTTATGGTCGTTTGCCAGGTTGCATTCTTCAAAGATAGGAGCCAGTTCGAATTGGTTAGGAGCTACTTCGTTGTGGCGGGTCTTCAATGGGATACCCAATTTGAGGGATTCAATTTCCAACTCTTTCATAAATTCCATGACGCGGGTAGGAATGGCACCGAAATAGTGATCTTCCAGTTGCTGGTTCTTGCTACTTTCGTGGCCCATCAGCGTACGACCGCTAAGCAACAGGTCAGGACGGGCGGCATACAGACCTTCGTCTACCAGGAAATATTCCTGTTCCCATCCTAGATAAGCGTATACTTTCTTTACATCCGGATTGAAATAGTGGCATACGTCGACGGCTGCTTTATTGACGGCTTCCAATGCTTTCAGCAAGGGAGCCTTATAGTCCAGCGATTCGCCGGTATAAGCAATGAAGATGGTCGGTATACACAAGGTATCGCCAACGATGAAAGCTGGGGATGAAGGATCCCAGGCCGAATAGCCGCGTGCCTCGAACGTATTTCGGATACCGCCGTTCGGAAAACTGGAAGCATCCGGTTCCTGTTGGATCAGGAGTTTTCCTGAAAATTCTTCAACCATTCCGCCTTTACCGTCGTGCTCTACGAAAGCATCATGTTTTTCGGCGGTTCCTTCGGTCAGAGGATGAAACCAGTGGGTATAATGGGTTGCTCCCATTTCGATCGCCCATTTTTTCATACCGGCGGCTACGGCATCGGCTGTTTCCCGGTCGAGAGGAGTGCCGTTGTCGATAGAATCGACTAATTTGGCATAAGCCTTTTCCGGAAGATATTTGAACATCTTCTCACGGTTGAATACGTTCTTTCCGAAATATTCCGACGGACGTTCTGCCGGGGTGGCTACTTCGGTGGCTCTTTTCTTGAAGGCCGATTCTACAACTCTGAATCTTAACTTTGACATACTATTTGATTTTAAAGTAAGTGTTTGTTATTATTTATCTTCCGGGAAGGTAGGAGGAACCTTCCTTTCCGTATCCTGATGCAGTAATCACATATGTGGAGGGATTGCTGCCCTATAAAAAGGAGTATAGAGTTACCCGCCATAGTTGGGGCTTGGCATTGCGGTATAACATTCTATAAAATCGAAAAGCAGCGGCCGGCTTCTCTATACGGTCCTTTTCATGAGATAACCTGAATTGATACGTTGTTTACTCTTTTGTTTCATCCTGCTTCCTGTATTTTCAATTCTCAATTTTCAATTATTCAGAGCCACTTCTTCAGCCTGGCCATTGCCTCCAAAGTGTCGTCCCGGTCGCCAAAGGCGGTGAGTCTCAGATAACCTTCGCCACTCGGGCCGAATCCTACGCCCGGTGTCCCAACGATATTGACTTCGTAAAGCAACTTATCAAAGAATTTCCAGGAGGAGAGACCTTTCGGAGCTTTTACCCAGAGATAAGGAGCATTTTCACCACCCCATACCTTCAGACCGCAACCCTGGAGACCTTCTTTCATAATACGTGCGTTAGTCATATAATAGTTGATCGTAGCCTTCACTTGTTCTTTTCCTTCCGGGGAGTAGACCGCTTCGGCACCCCGCTGGGTGATGTAGCTGGTCCCGTTGAATTTGGTCGTTTGACGGCGGTTCCACAGCTTGTTCAATTGTACCTTTTCGCCTCCCAACGTAAAGCCGTTCAGTTCTTTCGGCACAACCGTATATCCGCAACGTACTCCGGTGAAACCGGCGGTCTTCGAGAAGCTACGGAATTCGATGGCAACCTTTTTCGCCCCTTTGATTTCATAGATCGAGTGAGGGATGTTCGGGTCCTGTATGTAAGCTTCGTAAGCTGAATCGTACATGATCAGTACATCGTTTGCCAGCGCGTAGTTTACCCATTTCTTCAACTCGTCTTTTGTCAGGCTTGTGCCTGTCGGGTTGTTGGGGTAGCAGAGATAGAGGATATCTACCCGGCGGCTCGGAAGTTCGGGAATGAAATCGTTTTCTTCCGTGCAGGGAATATAAACGACATCGCTCCATTTTCCGTTTTCCAATACTCCGGTACGTCCGCTCATGACGTTGGAATCTATATAGACGGGGTAGACCGGATCGAGTACCCCGATACTATTATCGTGGCGGAGAATATCGCCTATATTTCCGCAATCGCTTTTGGCACCGTCACTGACGAAAACTTCGCCCGGCTCCAGAAATATCCCTCGGCTGGCATAATCATTCTTGATGATAGCGTCGATCAGGAAAGGATAACCCTGTTCGGGACCATAGCCGTGGAAATTCTCCTGGGTTGCCAGGTCGTCGACGGCTTTGTGCATCGCTTCGATAACGGCTGGTGCCAGCGGTTGTGTTACATCACCGATTCCCATGCGGATTATTTTGTCTTTAGGGTGCGTTATCTTGAAACTGTTTACTTTTTTCGCAATGTCTGAAAATAAGTAACTGTTCTGTAGTTTCAGGAAGTGTTCGTTAATCAGTGCCATATTCGTTCTGTTGTTTTATGTTGTTGTCTTGTGGAGACAGGGGGCGCCTGTCTTTTTGTTATACTTCTATTGTCCCTTCAAATACGGTGACTGCTCCTCCGGTCATATAGACTTTTCCATTGTCTTTATCCCAGTGGATGGTGAGCGGTCCACCGTCCATGATCACTTTTGTTTTACGTTGGGTCTTACCGCATACGACTCCTGCGACGGCGGTTGCACAAGCACCTGTTCCGCAAGCCTGGGTAATCCCTGATCCCCGTTCCCATACCCTCATCCGGACTTCATCGTCTTTCAAAACCTGTACAAACTCAACATTTGTCCGGTCGGGGAAGAGGGGATGACATTCCAGCTTAGGTCCGATAGCCGACAAGTCGATATCGTTTATATTAGTAACAAAAATAACCAGGTGAGGGTTTCCCATCGACAGGATAGTGCCGGTATACGTTTGTCCGTCGGCATCCAGTTCAATGGATGGTTCAATTATTTCCGGGGTTCCCATATCGACCGTTACTTCGGTTACGGTGCCGTTGGAAACTATTAGTTGCAGAATCTTGATGCCTGATAATGTTTCCAGTGTGACTGTCTCTTTGTCGGTTAGTCCTGCTTCGTAAACATATTTACCTATACAACGGGAAGCGTTTCCGCACATCATGGCTTCGGAGCCGTCGGCATTGAATATCCGCATGCTGAAATCGGCTTTTTCCGATGAACCGATTAAAACCAATCCATCTGATCCGATACCTGTATGCAGTGCACTCAACTTAATGGCCAGCTCTTCCGGATTTTCCAGCGGATAAGCCATCGAGTTTATGTATATGTAGTCGTTACCGGCCCCGTGCATCTTTGTGAATCTAATTGGATTTGTCATTTCGATTGTTTTACTCCTTTTGGTATTTCTTTTTGTTTTGTTATAATGCAAATATACGACGTTTTGATATTTTATATGCAGTAAGTGCATCTAAATGTTCTATAAAACTACGTGTGGTGATAAATTGTTTTAATAATCCCCTTTGTTTGTTATGAATTATAACTATATAACAGAAAATAGGAGTATATTGTAAGTTGGTGTAAGTGAAAACTTGCTGAAATATCGTTAAAAGGAGACTTGTTATTCCTGGCAAGTATGACTATTTGTCAATGAAAGGAGATAAAAGAGACGCCATTCTGAACGAAAAGTAAGTGAATCGTTCAAAATGGCGTCTTTTTGTAAAATGAGATTCGGCGATTTATCCGAATCTTTACTGGAAAAGTTTGCTTATTCCTTTTTTATAGTAACGGGACCTACCAATCCAGCCGGCAACAATTTACTTTCAGCATTCCATCTGCAGACTGTTGCAGAAGCATGTTGTTTGCTGTTGGGTTGCTTGTCACCGACAAGACGGTTCCACCATGTGTTTACGATATCCACTTCAATCCTGTTGGTGCCTTTCACAAGAAAATCGGAGATTTCTATGGAGTAAGGATATCTCCAGAGATAAGGCAGTTCATGTCCGTTGATCGTGACCTGTGCCATCGCTTCAACCTTTCCCAGATCAATCCATACAGGAGAAGTCGGCTCTTCGGCATATTCAAATTCATTTGAATAGGTTGCAACTCCCGTGAAATATTTGATGGAAGGATTATCGAAGGTTGTCAGGTCTTTTAATTCCGGCAGGATGATACTTTCGATGGTGTCATTTGCTGCTTCAAATTTGACTTTCCAATCCCCTTTTAGTGTTTGCATAGTCGTTTTTTCAGGGAAGTTCGGTCTGTCTTTCTTCTTTTCTATCCCTTTACGGAATACGATAAACCAGGAGTCTGACTGGTCGAACTCAAGAGGGATATAGGTAAAACCGTTCTCTTCCCTGAATTCGTATAGGTCGTGCTTTTCTCCGGTAACAGCATTCCATAGTTCAGGCTGTTTTCCTGTAACCCTGAAACCGAACTCACCCTTGTTCTTGTCATCTTTCTGATTGGTAATAAAGTAGGCATCCGAATTACCTGTACTTCTGTGCGTGAATAAGAAACCTTCCGGCATGACCATATCCGGTTTCATATCCAATAATTCTGCCGCTTCATTGATATCCATATTGGAAAGAACCATTCCTTTGCCATACTTGTGTGCCTGTTCGCCGTTCCCCCATAATTCGTTTGCCAGGGAAGCAACCCTGTTATCTGTGGAAGGATAATCTTTGCCGCTGGGAGAGGATAGGGGTTTGGGACCTAAGACAACCAATCCGTTTTTAACGAGTTCCGCTATCTTTTCCAACATTTCAGGACGCATGGTCTGTTGGTTGGGTAAAACAAGCAACCTGTAGGACATGCCGGATTTCAGTACCAGTTTGCCATCCTTAACATCCGCATATTTATGTAGAACTTCACTGTTAATGAAGTCATAGTCATAGCCACGAGGCAGAGACGGGTTTTTCTCACCTGTCATTTTGGGGGCATCTTCCCCGATAAAATACGCAACATCCGCCACATGCTTTCCGGTTTGTAAAATGGCAGTCGACCTGCGTACATAATCGAAATAGGAGCCGGAGTGCGGGAACCAGTTGCTGTGCCGGTTGAAGTCCATACCGAACCAGGCATTAATACCCGGCTTTTCTTCATAGGCCTGGTGGATATACACATGTAATACAAAATGGTTTATCCCTTCTGTCCAGGACCAGTCTCCCATCTTCTTCATATCCCGCGGAGTCAGGTTGAACGACCAGGAAGAGGTAAAGGCTTCGGCTGAGGTGAACGGTTTCCCGTATGTATTGGCAGCCGATGAGGCACAACGGCATTCAACGGCTCCCAGGCTTGGATCGCTTATCCAGAACTCTCCGCCGACGTCATGGCTTGCACCGCCATAATTCAGAAACTCGGCAGGGAATCCCCAGTGTCCGTAATTCTCCAGCCAAAGGCGTAATCCGTTCTCTTCACATTTATCATGGAGTCCTCCGACATAATCAATAGCTATGCGATCGGCAACCAACCGTCGCAGATCCCACAAAAAGCGGTCGGAACGTTCGGCGCTCTCTACGATACGCCCGGTTAATACGGGCATCCATGGATATGGACTGTATCCGTATTCTTTCTCAAACAGTTCGCCGAAACCTTCCGTCCATGTTTCTGAACCTTGTTCGTAGCTGTCCGCCACAACGTGCCTGAAACCTTTGCGCTGTTCAGCCGGAATGCGGCGTATGATCTCACCGACATAAGCATCGAAATGTTTGGCCGCTGCAGCTTTACTCATTTTATCTATTTCATAACCTGTACTTTCGGGAGAAGCCGGTGCGTTCTGTGTTCCGGTAAGTGCCATTCCCGTTCTTAAAACGATCCATTCCCCTTCCGGAGCCTCCCATCTTAAAACACCCTTTTCATCCACATTACCGGTGATATCGATGATTGCACCGGCACTTATTTTCAGCTCATCATTTTCCGGTTCGGCCGATTTGTTCCACATATAAGTATCGGCTTTCACCTGCGGGATATCGCTTAACCGCCCTAACTGCTTTTCTACAAAATGGGATAATCTGGCGGCTCCTGATATTTCAATTTCTCCGATATGTCCGCCATAATAGCCGTCTATGATTATCCGGAAATCGGAAGCCGTAACAGCGTCGAAACTTTCTGTAGCAGGTCCGAATGTCATACCGCCCATATTGGCATCCAACCTTGTGCGGGCAACATCGCGGCGGGCAATGGTTTTGTAATCGCCTTCGCCTTGTTTGATCTGCAATTTGAAGTTTGCTCCGATACCGCTTTCCACGGGAACGAATTCGATGCTTCGTGCCGTATAAGGTTCTTTGGTATGGATATCGATGATGACAGGATATTTATCGGCTTTGAATGCCGTTTTCCTGTTTCCGTCGAACATGGCTTTTACTCCTGGCTGGTCAGCATGTATCTCTGCCATGGCGGCAGTTATGTGCCCCTGATCATCCTTGGGAGCCGGAAAAGCCTGTACGGAAACCTGTTGGAAGAAGTCTGCCGGTTGTTCCAATTGAATCTCTATCTTCTTTCCGCCTGTAACCCTGGTTTCAGACGAAGTGAGATAACGCATCGCTTCTTCAGGTTGTACCCAGGGACCTCCGGACATGCTCCATCCGGGTCCGTTGAACATACCGACTTTGATACCGAGCCTGTCTGCTTCTTTGATGGCGTGCTCTACGCAACTCCACCATTCCTCGCTGAGAACTTTCACTTTCCCCCAGGGATTCCCCGGGTCGACAACGTTGCCGATAAGGGCTTCACCGATGCCGACTTTGGCCATCATTTCCAAATCGCGTGTAATGCCCTCTTTCGATATATTATCACTGATCCAGTACCAATAAACCCAGGGTTTCGTTGATTCGGGCGGATTGTCGAATGCTTCTTCAAAGACGGTATCGCTTTCCTCTTTACACGCATTGAACAGGATATTCGTCGATAATATCAGCAAAATAAAAAATACATTCTTCATTCTGATCATTTTAATGTTTGTGATTAAAAATAAATTCCGAAATATAAAGTAGATCTATATTCCGGAATTTAATTGTTTATTAGAAAGAACTACTTCAGATAGCCTTCATTTTGTGTCAGATTCTTATTACGTTCCATTTCCTGGAAAGGAATGGGGTATAACAGATACCCGGGTTTGATATTATAAGTGTTAGCTGGTAAACCAACGTCTTCTTTTTTGATGTATTCACCATACGCTTTCATAACTTCAAGCGCTTTGCCTGTTCTGATCAGGTCAAACCAACGGTGGTTTTCAAAAGCAAGCTCCATTCTTCTCTCATTAGCAACTATATCTGCTGTAACAACACCATTGTATGCTTCTAAACCTGCTCTTTCACGTACACGGTTTAAGTATTTATTGGCTTCATTCGGTTTCCCTTGTTCTACAGCGCATTCTGCTAACAGTAACAATACATCTGAATACCGGTATACTGGCCAGTTATCATCCATATTACGAAGTTTGGCATGTGCATGTTGATATTTCCGGATAAAAGGAAGGGCTAACTTATAGTTTGCTATCTCCGGATCTCCGACATAAAACCAATTATCGATTTTAGTGTACATGTCGTTATCGTTGCAGACAGCTATTCCTATAGACACATCACGACGCTTGTCTTTATCAGAGAAAAGATTGATCGTTTCAGATGTAGGAACATTCCAGCCGGAATTTTCTACTAAGTTACTTCCTTGCACTCCTGTTGCAACATCAGCATTAGCTGTTCTCGGTAAGAAAATGTACAGCCAACTACTTTGTTGTCCCTGATCTCCCTGCTGATATTGGATAGAGAAAATATGTTCTTTTCCGTTTTTCTTACCGGTATCGAATACATCTGCAAATTCAGTTTCAAGATCATATCCCATTTTTGTAACGTCCAGCAATTGTCTTTCTGCTTCAGCATAATCACGATCAGGTTTGGTCATCAAGACATAGGCGTATAACGTCTTGGCGGCTCCCTGAGTTGCAGACCCGTCCTGAGGAAAGCTTACAGGTTTTAAGTAGTCGATAGCCTCTTTGACATCTGTAATTATCTGTGCATATACATCCTCGACAGAAGAACGTGGCAAATCATTATTTTCAGCGCTCGTTACTTCATGTAATTGCAACGGCACACCTCCGAAGTACTGAACTAATTGGAAATAGACGAATGCTCTGATGAATTTAGCTTGCCCCAATGTTTTCTTTGTGAAATCTTCAGAGAAATTCTTTGTTTCAATTCTGTCTATCACTGTATTTGCTTTAGATATGCTTGTGTAGCAAGATTTCCACATGTCACGTACATACGTATTTTCTATAGCAACCAGGAAGTCGGCGATATTCTCTTTATCGGTTGTGGGATATCCTCTTCCTGCTTCATATCTGGTATAATGAGTATTATCGGATCTCATTTCCGACATAGACCAACCTTTATCATTATAAAGTTCACGCAAACTTGCGTAAGTATTATTTATGGCTTGTGTGAAATGATCCTCTGTTTTAAAGAAACTGCCTTCTGTCGAAGAGCTTTGTGGCGGAATATCTAAAAAACTACTGGAACATGCAGTATTTAACAGCGCTGCTGCAAAACATATTATAAATATTTTTTTCATGTCTGATACTTTTTATACGATACAACTTAAAATGTAATATTACAGCCAATAGTAAATGTTCTTGGTATCGGATAGTTTGTTCTGTCTATACCTAATCCTCTCCAACTTAGACTACTGCTACTACTTGCCTCTGGGTTGGTTCCCGGATAGGCTTTTATTATAGCCAGATTCTGTCCGGAAATATAAGGCCGTATTTTTGATATGTATGCATTCTTTTTAATAGGTATATTATATCCGAGTGTTACATTGCGGAGCGATATATAAGATGCGTCATAGACCATTCCCGTATGATAACTACGGAAAAGTTCTGTTGAAGGACCGTAAGTACGGGGGATTTTACCGTTACCCGGATTTTCTTCAGATCTCCAACGATCTTTTACATCTTTCGATACATTGAATACACCATCGAGATTCCAACAGTTTTCATATATACCGGCAACAACATCACCTCCGATTTGTCCTTGTAAGAAAATGCTTAAGTCAAAATCCTTCCATGAAAATTCGTTGGTAATACCAAATAATACACTCGGATTAGGATCTGCAATTTTAACACGGTCATAGATATCGATCACACCATCATTGTTTGTATCTTTCATGCGTGCCGATCCGACAACGGATGTTACGTGTTTGGGCTGCGAATTAAATTCTTCCTGTGTCATATAAACGCCGTCGAAAACATATCCCATGATTATACCGATAGGTTGGCCTACTTCCAGACGGTTCCAGTCTTCAGCAACATCGTATCCACCGATTGGCACGTTGTTGGGGCCGAGGGCTTTCACCTCATTTCTGGGAATGGTCAGATTCAGATTTGTTTTCCATTTGAAATTGCCGATAAGGTTTCTGGACTCGATAGATAGTTCATGACCCCATGCACGGAATTTACCGATATTTGCTTTGATATTGTCAAAGCCGGTAGACCAGGGCATATCTATTTGGTAAAGCATTCCGTCTGTGAATTTGTTATAGAAGTCGTATGTCATAAAGATACGGTCATTCAGGAAACCCAATTCCAAGCCAATATCCCATTGATCCGTTTCTTCCCAGGTCAAACCGCTGTTACCTATAGCTGTAATACCTTTACCGGGTACCAATGTATTTCCTAAAATATAGTTGCCGACTCCTACTGTAGACCAATGGTCATAGTTGCCGATATTGTAGTTACCAGTGACACCGTAGCTAGCTTTGACCTTCGCATAATTCATTACATTATTTACATGACTCATGAAAGATTCATCCGAGAAAACCCAACCTGCGGAAACAGAAGGGAATGTAGCCCACCGGTTGTTTACACCAAAACGGGAACAACCGTCACGACGGATATTGGCCTGTAAGAAATATCTGTCTTTAAAGCTGTAATTGACACGTCCGATTATTGAAGCCAGAGCCCATTCATCGATACCGGCACTTCCTCCTTTAGTAGCAGCGGCACTTATCCAGGGGATATCATCGTCTCCGAAATCAGTTCCGTTCAGATTACCGTACTCGGAAACAAATTTCTGAGCGGAATAACCAGCCATAAGGTCAAACTTATGATCTGCGATCTCTTTAGCATATGTCAGCAGGTTTTCAGCTGTCCATGTATAATATTGTTCCGAGTTATGCTGACTATAAGCTTTATTAGGCGGTGCCTGTACCCACGACCCTTGTGAAGTCGACGGGGTCCATTCTCTGAAGCGGCGGGAACCTAAGTCTGCACTGATCTGGAATTTATATTTTATTCCGGCGTAAATATCCACGTCAGCAAAAGCATTTGCCAGGATTGTATATATCCTGTAATTATTAAGTCTTTCATTTGCATAACGTTTCCAGTTCGGCTGTCCGAACATTCCCGGCGAGTTGATCGCGATAGTAAGGTCTCCGTTTTCATCATAAGGACTTACGCAAGGGTCAGCCGAAAGAGAGGCACTTAATATTTGTCGTTGACCGTCCGTATTCGCATTAGTATAATTCTGAACCATCGGAGATATATTCAATCCTAATCGGATCTTATCATTTACCTGATAGTCATTGTTCGCTCTGAAAGTGAAACGTTCAAAATTGGAATTAACAACCAAACCTTCCTGTTTGAAATAGCCGAGAGATATATTCGTATTGAATTTATCTTTGCTGCCACTTACGTTCAACGTGTAATTTTGTATTGTAGCTGCCGAGCGTGTCACTTCTTCATACCAGTTTGTGCCTTTTCCATATTGTTCGGGATGCTGGTACATTTCCGGAACTCCGTCGGTATAGCCTTCGTATTTGGCTTTATCTTCGTACCATTCTTTCTTATATTGTGCGAATTCTCTGGCATCCATCATATCGAAATTATCAAAATCACTCAGTCCTTTAAGTGTCTGAACTCCGAAATAGGTGTTTAAAGTAACTTCAGTACGTCCTTGTTTGGCTTTTTTGGTCGTAATAAGAACAACACCGTTAGCTGCCCTGGAGCCATAAAGAGAGGAAGCTGCCGCATCCTTCAGGACGGTGAAGCTTTCGATATCATCGGGGTTCAGATTATTCAGACCTGTTGATATAGGCATTCCGTCGACTACAATCAGCGGTTGGCTGGAGTTGTTGATGGATGCTGCACCACGGATTCTGAATGCCATTCCCTGACCAGGAATACCCGATTGCTGAACGACTTGTACGCCAGGGATCTGTCCCTGAACTTTCTGTGAGAGCTGTGCTACCGGTACATCGGCAAAATCATCTGCTTTCATCGTACTTACGGCTCCCGTCAATTCCCTTTTTTTCTGGGTACCATAACTTACGACAACGATTTCGTCCAGTTTCTGGCTGTCTTCTTTTAATGTCACTGAGTATTGATTGGCACTACTTACCTTTGTCTCATACGATAAATATCCGATAAAAGAAACCTCAAGGATATCTCCTTCCGAGACCTGTAAGGAGAATTTACCATCCGCATCGGTAACGGTTCCGTTGGTCGTACCTTTGATCACCACATTGGCTCCGATCACGGGGTAACCGGTGGCGTCGATAACCGTTCCTGTAATGATTTTTCCATGTTGGCCTGTAATAGTATTTGTTGTATCTTCTTTTCGGCTTAATATGATCTGTCTGTTACTTACCTTATAATCGACATCAGTCCCATCGAATAAATAATGTAGGATAGTTTCTATACTATTTCCGTTAACAGAAACAGATACTTTACGGTCAACGTTTACCAGTTTGCTATTGTATAAGAAATAGAAATCAGACTTTTCTTCAATCTTATTCAATACTTCTTCCACTGTTGCATTTTCCATTTTCAGGGATACAAGTGCAGATTGGGAATATAAAGCTTCAGCGTTGGCTTGAAATAAAAAGCCTGCGAGAAAAAGAGAAGCGATCCGCATACGCATTGGAATTTTTGGTAATAAGTCAAAATTAGACTTAAAACCTTTTTGTTTTGACAAATTCTTCATAATTTCACATTGTCTAAATTGATTAGGTTTATAAATAACTTAATTAAACGATTACCATTCGTCAGGTGAGATTTTCGGATAGGTAATGAATTTGGAATAAGCGGGGAAATGTAGTCAGCATTTTCCCGTTTTTGTCTTTACGTTTTCATGTCATAATTTATTTTTTAAGTTAACAAATAATTAATACCAGTTCGCTTTTGTATATTAGACGTACTACCTTTCAAACCCCCTATGAAAAAAGTGATTTTTTTTATTTTAATGATCGTATAATGACTGTTCGCCTTGAATATGAATAGTCATCACTTTGTTCAGGCTCTATGATCCGGCATTTGATAGGTGCTGTCTTTTCTAATAGTTGTAGTATATTGCTTAATGATTCAGTCGTGAAAGTTGCGGAATATTCATAATTGTATATTTCTTTTCCTTCCAGTTTTATATCAACGTTGAAATGGCGGGATAAACGCCGGATGATTTCAGCCATACTAGCCCGGCGGAAAATCATTTTTCCGTCTTTCCATGAAGTGGTGACCAATAGGTTGGCATCAGCAACATCCATCTTGTTGGTTTCTTTATTAAAGGTTACCTGTTGCCCCGGATGCAATGTCCTGAAGGAGGGTTGATCGATTTCCGATACATCGACATGGCCCTTGGCTAAAGTTGTTTCAATATTTTTGTCTTCTTCGTATGCGTTGATATTGAACTCTGTACCGTAGGCACTGACTACCAGGTTGCCCGGGATAGTAACGTTAAACCGGTTTTCTTTATCGGAGGAAACTTTAAAATAGGCTTCTCCGGATAATGAAACATTTCTCTCTTTTCCGGTAAATCTTTCCGGGAAGGAGAGGCGGGAACCGGAGTTCAACCAGACTTCAGATCCGTCAGATAATGTTACTTTTGATACTAATCCGTAGGCAGATGTGACCTCTAATTGTTCTATAGGCTTGTTATTCCATTCATTTAATGTGTTATATAGGATATAACTCGTAATCAATGCAGGGATTAATAAAACAGCAGCACTGGAACGGAGTAGTCTCCAGGCTTTATTTTTATAACTTTCAAAAGCGATCCGTCTGGATACTTTTTTCCAGTGTGCGGTCGGATCGATTTGTCTTTGGAGATTCAGATCATCAGCCCTTTGAAGGATAAAACGTAAATCATCGACTTCTTTTTTTAATTCAGGGGAATCCTGTATTAAATGATCGAAAATCTCCTTTTCTTCTGCTGATAAACGATTTTCCAGATACGCTATAATATGTTCTGTGTTTATTTCCACTTTTATGATTTTTGTATTAGACGTATAGGTCCATCAATTACCCTATATTAAAATGTGTTAATGGATAAAGAGTAGTAGCAATGGCAGATAATCCTTCAGTTCCACCCTCAGGTGTTTTAGAGCTTTCGTCATATGAGCTTCTACTGTTTTTATGGAAATATTGTGTTCGATAGCGATTTCGTTGTATGTTTTTCCTCCGAATCTATTCTTTTCAAAAACGCTCCGGATATTTTCCGGGAGTTTGGACAATGCGGCATTTAGCATTTGCTCCAGCTCAATGGTTGTGTATATATCTTCGGATGAATAGCTTTGGACAGAGATCGACTCTTTTTGTTGCCAGTCCAGTTCCGATTCTTTTTTTCTTAGATTGTCTATACAGCCATTTCTGACACTGGTAATAAGAAAGTTTCGACTAGAGGTGTTTATTTCTATGTTTTTCCTGTTTTTCCATATTTTAAAAAAAGTATCCTGTACAATATCTTCACAGGTTTCCCAATTATCTATGTATCGGTGGGCAAAGACACACAAAGGGGAGAAAAATTGAAAAAAAAGAGTACGGAATGCAGTTTCGTCATCTTTAATAGCAATTTTCCAAAATAAATTATCAATTATATTAATCTCCTTTTCCTTTGTATTGTCCATCGCAATAGAACTCTTTCTCCTTTACTATTGTGTGTAGTTCTTGAAGAACTTATGCATTTCAAGGGTACAAATATAATTTATTTTACTATTCGTGGTTGTTAATTGTGTAATAATCAGAGTTCATTTTTTGTGTGTTAATAATAACATATACATCCATAATAGTGGTTAATAAACTTTTGACTATATCTAACAGGCATATTATAAGCAAATTACCGTATTCGTTTATTCATAGTTCTTCAAGAACTAGGGTGTGAATTCTTTTTTCTTATCTTACTATATTCCTGTTTT
>NZ_QUHH01000038.1:41689-42371 GCF_003479515.1 Parabacteroides sp. AF14-59
GGGTGTGAATTCTTTTTTCTTATCTTACTATATTCCTGTTTTTTTTAATTTAAAGAAAAGATAAAGCGATCTTATAGATGAATCATCAATCCTGACTGCATGAAAATATTATATCAATATTTGAAGAATATGTATTATCGTTTATCTTTACATTCTATTAAAATGTAAAATAATAGGTTATGAATCAGGAAAGTGCTAATTTTCAATTTGAAGAAAAGATAGAATGGCAAGACCTCGGTGGAGGTGTGCAGCGTCAGATCATGGGATATAATGATGATTTGATGATGGTAAAGGTGAAGTTTGAGACCGGAGCAGTCGGGGCTCCTCATACACATCCGCATACACAGACTACTTATGTGGCCAGTGGCGTGTTTAAGTTTACGACGGACGGGGAAACAAAGATCGTCAGGACAGGAGATGGCGTTTATATGAAACCGGGTGTTTTACATGGATGCGAATGTGTGGAAGCCGGTGTGTTGATCGATACGTTTAGTCCGGTTAGGGAAGATTTTTTATAACTTCCGGGATGTTACCCGGAAGACTATAACCTTGAAAGTGTTTCACCCTAATGGAACAGTTGTTTCACCTTAATGAAACAGTTGTTCCATTAAGGTGAAACACTTTTATTGTGTAGTTTAACGATTTTAGTTGACTACTTTCTGCCTAATCAATAAAAAGGGTT
>NZ_QUHH01000039.1:0-37127 GCF_003479515.1 Parabacteroides sp. AF14-59
TATATAATCTTTATATATAAATACTTCTTATTATATTAAAGAGGAAAGTGTTAACAGCAAATAGAGCCCCAATACAAACATGCTGTTAACAGCCATATATCAACATATAACGCGAATATAATGCGTATAACACGACAAATACTAAAAAATGTAAACAAAAAAAACTCCGAATTTAGATCCACAAACTGCTTTTATCTGCCATTATCTGTTCCTATCTGTCCTTATCTGTTTCTAAGTGTTTTTTTTATTCAACCAGATATGTATCTTTGCCTCGAAGAAAATTAACAAAACAATAATCTAACATCTATGATCTTAAGTACTAAAAAACTCAAACTCATTTCTCTGTTTCTATTAACAGCAACTTTGTCGTTCGGGCAGAGCAACACTTCGGCCTTATTACCCTTACCGAACCATATCGAGCAGGTTACAGGTAAAAAGAACTTTACAGTCACTCCGCAAACAGTAGTGAAAACAAATTTGCCCAAGCAGGCATTCTGTTTGTTCGAACTGCAACGTATATTGAGAGACAGAGTCGGCCAAAGCGCTATTATGGGAGGCTTTCAGGCAAGCGGAAACTCCGTGATCGAACTTTGGACAGAGCCTGCTATAAAAGGGGAAGAACATTACATGATCGAGATTTCGGAAAGCAAACTTTCCATCAAAGGAAGTACACAGAAAGCTCTTTTCTACGGATTGAAGACGCTGGACCAGATATTACTGGGCGATGTATGCAATACGGCGAATAAGCAGATCGCTCCTATCCGTATCGACGATGAACCTCGCTATGGTTACCGTGCCTTAATGCTCGATCCGGCACGCCATTTCCTGCCTCTTGAAGATGTTAAATTTTACATCGACCAGATGGCAAAATACAAATACAACATCCTGCAATTACACCTGACAGACGATCAGGGCTGGCGTGTCGAAATAAAGGCACACCCGGGACTGACAGAGATCGGTGCTTTCCGTAATCCGAAAACAGGTCCGAACGGGCCGGATAATGGTTTTTATACGCAGGAACAATTAAAAGAACTGGTCCGTTACGCTGCCGACCGGAATATAGAGATCATACCGGAATTGGATATTCCCGGCCATACGGTAGCCGTACTGGCGACTTATCCGGAACTGGGCTGTACACACACGGATACCATTCAGAAAGAAATGGGTAAGACAGTCGATCTGATGCTCTGTGCCAATAATAAGAAAGTATATTCCGTTTACGATGATATTATCAAAGAAATAGCAGCTATATTCCCGTCATCCAAAATTCATTTGGGCGGTGACGAGGCTGTTATTGAAAAGAACTGGACCAAATGCGATCATTGCCAATCGTTAATGAAACAATTGGGATATACCAAAGAATCTCAGCTTATGAACTATTTCTTCGATAAGATACTGGCTTCCGTACGCAAATATGGTAAGGAGCCTATGCTGTGGTGCGAACTGGACAATATTCGCATGCCGGCTAACGAGTATCTGTTCGACTATCCGAAAGATGTTACACTGGTCACCTGGCGTGCCGGACTGACACCCAAATGTATCGAGCTGACAGCTAAACACGGGAATTCGTTGATCATGGCTCCCGGAGAATATGCTTATCTGGATTACCCGCAGCTGAAAGGCGATCTTCCGGAGTTCAATAACTGGGGAATGCCTGTTACCACTTTGGAAACCTGCTATCAATTTGATCCGGGTTACGGACTTCCCGCTGCACAGCAAGCACATATCCTCGGTATATCCGGTACGTTATGGGGAGAAGCTATGAAAGATATCAATCGGATAACTTACATGACTTACCCGCGTGGTCTGGCATTAGCAGAAGCCGGATGGACACAGATGGAGCATCGCAGCTGGGATTCGTTCAAAGAACGGATGTATCCGAACCTGATGAATCTGATGAAACAGGGCGTATTCGTGAGAGTGCCGTTTGAAATCGTTCCCAGAAGATAACATACAATATTTCCGGACGCAGACAAATGCCGAGCACGCAGAGGAAAAGTCTGCATCCGGAAATTATTACTATCTGCAAAACAATGAAATCAATAATGGAACACAAATCTCCAGTACAATCCCGTGAATGATGGCAATCGGAATGATATTCTTCCCGGAATAACGACTGATGACCGGCAGACAGACATCCATCGAATTAATACCCGCAACAGACACCGGAGCAAATTTTCCAAATAAAGACGCATAGACCGGCGCACCGAACAAAGCCATCATCTCTCTGATAATATTCGCCAGCAGGGCAATAGTCCCGAGCTGTGTCGCAATCTCTATTCCCGCAGAGGCTTCCTTAAACTGCACAATCAGCAAGGAAGATAAAGAATAGTAAGCAAATCCGCTTCCTACCGCCATGCAATCATACACATTCCAGGTTTTCAGCAGGATACTTGCCATCGCGGAAAAAAGTAAAGTACCCGCTATAGTAAAGAGTGGTAATAAAAGGTTGGATATCCGTACATTCCGTAACATGGTTCCCATCTCTCCGTTTGAACCGAGATTCAATCCCACCTGAATAATCAGCGCATACAATAACCAAGTCGGAAGTTTGGCACAGTAACCGGCCAACTCATCTCCTCCTAACATGCCGCAAAGTATCCCTATAAAAAAGCAGGCTATCACGATCAGATTACTTTTCATCATTCCCCCCTTTCCCCGATAATACTTTAAAAGCCAGATAAGAAGCCAGCAAACTCCCCAGTACGCCACAAACAGCCAGCAGGGCTGCCTGCAAACCAAAATCTCCTATATTATCGACCAACGTTTTGTTCGCTCCTATCGTAACACCAAACACGAACAACATGACAAAAATGGTATAAGATATTGTATTTTCCAATCTTTTCAAACTATGGATATGACGGAACAGGTAACCCATACCTATCCCTACACATAATAGGCATAAAATGACAAACATATGTATAATCAATTTACACGCGGAGGATACACTTCTCCCGCGATACGTTAATAAAAAAATGATTGTTATAAAACGGTCTCCGGAAACATCCGGAAAAAGAAAGGAAAATAACTTAGATAAAACCACTAAACCAATGGACATGCACAACAGGAATACCACACATCACGAGGGTATTCTGTCTTTTCAAATTATTTGTATAAACTTCATTCATATTCAATGCTCTGTCCTAATTTGGGTGCAAAACTAATAATAAAATAACAAATTATCAAATTGATATGTTTTTGTTATTGCTATATAGGATATTTTCTTTGTTCAGCTATCAAAATAACACATTTCGGCTATCAGGGTAATATTCATCTGGTATAAATATTACTCTGATAGCCGAAAAAATATTCTGAAAGGACGACTACTTACCGAACCGGGATGTATCTACTTTATCATGCTTTTTAGTTTTATAACCACCGAACTTCCAGATAAAGGAAACCGTCACACAACGTGTATCGTCAATCTTCGTCAGGCGGCTATATTGGTTTGCCTGGTTGATCTCGATCTTTTTCGGGATATTACTCCGGAAGATATTATCACATTTCAGGAGAACTGTCGCTTTATCATTGGCGAACAGCCATTTCAAACCGGCTGAAACGTTATAAACGGAACCCAGGTCGTAGATACCCTGCACTGCTCCTGTTATATAATAACCATTCAAATCCAGCTTCAGGTTCGGACGCGATTTGGAAAGCGTGAATGTATTATTCAGAAAGAATTGTCCCAGATATTTACTGTTATCAAAAGAAATATCATTGAAATGATCCAGTTTCTGACGCATCCTGATTCCCTGTGCCGTAAACTGGCTATTCATAAACTCACCGATACGGAACGGAATAACAGCCCCTATTCCTGCCGTTAAATTATAATCCATATTCTCATACCGGAACACATTTTTCAGTTCCGTAGAACTTTGATAAGGCAACTGGGCAAAGTAATCCGGTTCGTACTGTGCGAAAACCATAAAGGTATATTTCTGTTTCAGGATATAGAGGAATTGCCCTTCATACGAACGATAAGGCTTCAGAGCCGGATTACCCATCACGACAGAGTAAGAGTTTATGGGTGTTATCTGCGGTGTTATTTCCCAATAAGAAGGATAGGTTTTGTCGCTGTTCACGTTTAACTGCAAAATATGTTGCGGTGTAAAAACATAACTCAAAGAAGCATTCGGAAAAAATGTCCAGTCATTCCAAAGAGTCGATTTACTCCCGTTTGAATTATAATCCGACCTGAAATACTCCCCTTTCAATGAAGCGGTTGCCGAAAAATGCTCTCCGAAATCCTTGGACACTTCCGCAAAGAGATTGCCCGTGTATTCCTTTTGCGTATTATTTTCCAGTAAATCCGGCTCTGGTTCATACCCATTACCTTTATTATATAGATAATCGATATAAGTTTTCGAGGAAGTGTAGCCACCGTGAACACCGTAGTTCAGTGTCCATCCGGAGGCAAAAGTGTGTGTATGGTTGGCAAATAGTGCCCATTGTGAAATATTCTGCTTGGAATTATTCTGCATATCCGTCAACGTTTCCTGTCCGCGGTTTTCCAAAAAGTTCTGGAAAGACGGAGAACTATAACGTGTAAAATCCATTCCGGCAGTTATACCTGTATGACCGTCATATTGCATACGGATATTATGTAAAGTTACTTTATCCTCTCCGGTTGTCCGGCTGAAACGTTGGTCACTTGTCTCCGCATCCTGCAGTACGGAAAAAGAAGTTTCTGCTACACGATTCTTTTTTATATTATTGCCGCCCAAAGTATATGCAGCAGATAACTTATCTTCGTTCTTCAATTTATAGTCTACGCCTAACCGCATGTCTCCGCTGTTTATACGGCCATTGCCACGGCCTGACTGATAAACTTCCGTCACACTATTCTCCAGGGTGTGTCTTGCCATAATATTTTCCCCTTCAAAATATCGTCCTTTCTCTCCGTTTACCAGAAAATCGACAGTCAGGTTAGAAGTAGAATATAAGAGGTTCGCATGTGCCTTACCTGTTGCAAAATGTTTCTGTAGATAATCAACACCGGCTTCACCCTGTAAAGCCGTTCCTTCTGTCGATCCTTTATCTAATATAACGTTAATAACAGCTCCTTTAATATTGTATTTTGCAGGGGCATTATACATAACCTCTACATTTTTTACCCGCGAAGAAGGGATACTCTTCAACATCGTGATCAACTGGTCCGGCGACATCGTCGTCAATTGTCCGTTCAGGATAATTCTCGGAGCCCCCGCCCCCAGCAATTGAATCTCGTCTGCACCGCCGATAATACCGGGTAATTGTTTTACAGCCTCAAAAGCATTACTCACTGATTTATCTTTCATCAGTTGCGGAACATCATATTTCAATGCGCCATTCTCCACTTTGACCTTCGGACGTTCGGCTTTTACCACCACTCCGTCCAACTCATAATCTTTAGTTGTCAGACGAATCGTTCCGGCATCCGCCTGTGAAATCTCCTGCTGGAAAGGTTCGTATAAGAGATGTTGGAAGAGAAGCCGGTAAGCCTGATCAGCTGCCCGGTTCAGGTTAAACAGTCCGAGACTATCGGTCACCACAGCATCCACATAAACAGAATCCAATGTCTGAAGTACGACAGCTACGCCATCTACCGGAATATTATCCGTATCGGTTACCTTTCCGTGAATCGTATTTTGAGCGATCAACATCCCATTACCGGTAACCAGCAAAAACATCATGTAGTAAAGTATTCGTTTCATATCTATCGATCTTATTAGTTTCTCATTGCAAAGGAAAGAAGTTACAATGAGAAACTGTGTTACCGTTGGCTTATGAAGTGTTATTTAGTCTTACCGTCGAATGCAAAACGGCATCCAGTAAAAGGCTGCGGATAAGTAAAGGGCTTTTGTTAGTTATGAAGAAAAAAGGAATCTTTAGTATAAGAAAAAAAGGCCATCTCAAATTTTGAGACAGCCTCTTCTTATGTATCGTCTGTAGAGAAGGAGTGATTTTTTAATCGTTGCTTTCCATATTCGGAGCGATCTCCTGCATATCTAAAGAACCGGTCAGTTCTTTATTATATTCCTTAAGTAAATCAATATCATGCATATCATTGATATCTAGTATTTCACGGATCAATTCAACTTTACCATTTTCCAATTCAGTGTTAGGTATCATACTTTTTGTCGTTTTAGATTGTTTAATATTGTTTTATCTTTCATCTAACAATACAAATTTCACATTGTTCACATGTGTAATGTCTTTTTTCGAAACTGATTTCCGGATCGATTGATATTCATAAAAACAAAAAAGGTGATCATCATGAATAGATAACCACCTTCCCTTATAACTGAAATAAAATTTTATTTAGCTGCTTCGACAGAAACTTTTCTAAATTCTTTCAGTAACTTCTCAAGTTCCAGAGAAGCTTTGCGAGCACGTGTACCTGCTGCCTTGTTTCCGTTTTCAACCTGCAAATTAGCATTTGTACTAAATTCTCCAATTGCTACATTGATTCTTTCTACTAACTCTTTCATTTTACTTTTGATTATTTTTTATTATTAAATCGAAGCACAAAAATATAAATAATTATATCATGGGCAACAAAAAATCAACAAAACATATCAATTAAAACGATGAATATTATAAATGTGCCATATATTGACATAACTAATTATATGACAATCAGAACACAGGAAATTGAAGTGCTACTTTTTATATGTATCTCCCTTTTTAAGTAAAAAAGCAGACTATCCCTTATTTTTGATAGTCCGCTTTTATATCATAGCCTTTATTTAATTTTTCATGCATGCATTACCAACAACGGCGTATCGGTGTGGAATAACATCTTACGCGCAATAGACGGATTGAACATACGTGCCAGGATATTCCGGCGATAGGTGCTTAAAGCGATCACATCGATCTGTTCATCACGGACAAATTTTTCAATAGCAAGTAATAAATCACCGTCAGCCAGTACGGAATAAGTGATATTTGCGTCCGGATACTGTTTCTGGAAATACTCGCGGACACCTGTTAAACGTATTTCATTCCATTCATTCTTACTGGTCGATATATTGAACAAATGGATCTGAATATCATATCCTTTTACTATTTCCATGAACTCGTCGAAAGCGACCAGGTCACGCTGGTTGAAAGAGGTAGCGAATGCGATATTCTTAGCTTCACTCAGGTCATTGAAACGTACATTTTCAGGTATAGCCAAAACCGGTACTTTATTGACCTCAATCACTTCGCCTGTCACACTACCGATCAGATCCATATCTTTCTGGCTCTTTCCACGCGTACCCATGACAATAAGCGTTGGATGATATTCCTTACAATAAGCCAGAATTTCTTCTTCGGGCAAACCTTCCCGTAATACATAATTATATTTAACCTTCGGCAGTTCACCGGATTGTATCTTCCGGTTGATCAATGTACAGATATTTTCCATATCGATCTGCACACGTTTCAATACGTTCTGCACGGATTCTTCTTCATTCACCTGGTAAGCCAGTGTGTCTCCCATAGGAATTGCCGATGGAAAATAGGGGCTGAAATAGGCATGCATGATCATGACTTCCGCTCCGGCATGATAGGCATAGTTGATTCCCAACTCACAAGCCTTAATGGAGTAATCGGAAAAATCGACAGGGATCAGAATCTTCTTTACCTGTGGGGTTGTTGCTTCTTCAGGAGTATCTTCACTCAGCCATTTACTGTCCTCTATAATGCGCAAGGCATGGGGCAGATCGCTCTCTTTGATTCTCACACGTACACCTGCCGATACAACCGGCTGGATCTGATTGACATTGTGTATGTAAACTTCAATTCCTTCCGTTTCAAGTATTGTTTTCAGGATTTGTGCTTTCTCGAACGTGTGAATAGCTAATGTTACTAATTTATCTTCCATACTCGTGTGTTTTTATAGATTAAACAATCTGAAAATGGTAAATGCTACCTATAATAAAAAAATCCCACAGCGTTTTTGTTCAGTCAGCTATGGGATTTTTTATGTACTGTAAATTTCTTTACGCTTGTTGTGCTTCCGATACGCCTTCTGCTTCTGCCAGTATCTGTAAAGCACGTTCAAATATTGTTGTATCATCTAATACTACCAAACCGCCATCAGGACCCGGTTCGATGTGTATCCCACAGCTTTTACCATCTTTATAATTATATCCACCAAAATAATTACGGACAGTTTCAACTGATAAACCTAACTCATCTGCTATGCGATGAGTACTACCGTCAGGCAGACGGTCTTTAATTCTGCGCAATTCATTAAAAGTGATTGTCTTTGTCATGGTGTTCCTTTATTTTGAAGGTTAATACTTCGGTTAATTATTTATGGCACTAACTTAAGCAATATATATCAGAGGCACAAATTATTTAGTTAAATTTAGCTTGAAAACAAACATGCTTTACGACATGTACCGAATCTCTGCTACAATTAACTTTATCTTAACCAGCCAACTAAGGGAATATTAAAGATTGCGATCAGCAAGGTCGTGATAAATATGGCATAGACAATAACACGCTTGCGTTTATCCGAATAGATTGCACTGACTTCTCCGTTCGACCCTGTAACAACCGGATGTACTTTTACATACAACCAATACACCAACCCACCGAAGAAGACACCGGCTATAGCACCCGGTACGATATCTGAAATAAAATGAACTCCCAGATAAACGCGGGTATAAGCAGTAAGGACAGCCCAAAGGAAGATGGTCCATGTAAATAACCTGTAACGGAAAAGCAACGACATATAGGTTGCAAAACCAAACGCATTCGCCGCATGGCTGGAGATAAAACCATATTTTCCTCCCCGGTAACCGAAAACGGTTTTTACCTGATCCATGAAGTCCGGATGATGAGTCGGACGGAAGCGGGTAAAAATAGGTTTACACACATGAGACGCAAACTGGTCACAAAGAGTAACTACAAGTACTATGGCTAACAAAATCAGAATAGATTCTCTCCATTTCTTTTTATACAGCAGTACGATCAATATAAAAGCGGCTAACGGCAGCCAAACCGTCTTTCCTGAAAATATCCACATAAAGCGATCAAGAAAAGGGGAATCGCTGCCGTTAAGCATGAAGAACAAATCCCGTTCGTAAACTAATATTTTTTCTACCATCAGATTGTTTCAATATCTTTTGTCGGCATCCAACCAACGTTTCCATCTTCTAAAGCTATTTCACTCCAGTCGCCTAACGTACTTTTTACTAAGACTTTGGTTCCTTCATGCAAGACGAACAAATCTGTTCCGCTAGCATCAGGCGAACTTTTTACAGTTACAGTCGGAGCAAAAACAATAGCATGAGTACGGTTTACCAACTCGTTTTTCTGGTTTCTGGCAAAGATATTCGAGATGATCACACAGATTAATAGCAGTACTCCTATATAGAAACCTACTTTCTTCAGGCGAATCTGTCTTGAAAAGAAAAACAGGATCAGACAACCGATAAATAAGATAAAGCAAACAATTCCCGTTTTAGCCCATGAATCGGCTGCTCCCATATTCTGAACGGCGTCAAACCATCTGGCCAGGAAGAAACCGTCGACAGGTTCAATCTTGTCTACTGTCTTCTGGCGTGCCATCTGCAAGTTGAAACGGACATCGCTGTCACCCGGATCGAGCACCAGTGCCCGTTCATAGTTCAATATGGCAGAAGATATCTTACCGGCTTTATAATAGGCGTTTCCCAGATTATAATATATCTCCGGCGAATCGCCATTACTTTTCAGTACCCCTTCATATAGTTCGATTGCTTTTCCGTAATCTTCTTTAGTATATGCAGCTTCTGCTTCCTTGATCGCTGCATCCTGCGCATAAGCACTTAATGCCAGACACTGAATCAATAGAAAAAACAATATTTTTTTCATCTTTATACTTGTCTTCATTTTATTGCTTTTTAATTGTATTCTCCATCTTACCAATGGCATCTACGGTTAACTCATACAATTTATCCATAGCATCCGAAGCCTGCGCCGGTGCATAACGGGCAAACTCGCAGGTATTCAGAATATCCATAAACTCATTTATCAATGTTTCGTCCACTCCATATCTGGTCAACTCTGTTTCCACATTATCTTTGGTAAGGCTCGCCTGAGATATATTGAGTTTATCGCTCAGATATCCCCATAAAGCCCGGAGAACTTCGTCGTAAAACTCTTCTTTCTTGTTTTCCTTCATCAGCTTACCGGCATTCTTCAATCTCTTTACAGCGATCTTATTAGCCTTCTTGGTACGAACCAGGGCAATGTTGGAATTTTCCTTTACCTGCTTACGGTAAATGAAGAAGAAGACAATGAATAGAATTGCCGGAACGAGATAACACATGTAATACATGAACGAACCAAAGAAGATATCGTTGTTGGCAACAAAATTGAAGTCTTTTACTTTGAGGAAACGAATATCTTTACCCAGATACTTCACGCTTTCTTTGTTGCTGAAGTTTGAAACGACCGGTGAATTGCTGCTTCCTCCCTCACCCTGCTCTACATGCAGCTTATAAGGTTCTGATTTCAACGTTTTATAAGTTGCCGATTTCGGATCGAAATAAGAGAAAGAGATAGCCGGTATTTCAAAATCTCCGGCATAACGTGGAATAGCCATGTATTCGATTGTCTTGCTTCCGCTTACTCCTGCTGTTGTCGTTTTGAGATCTGTCTCAATCTTCGGTTCGAAGGTATCGAAATCATTCGGGAAAACCACTTCCGGACTCTTTATCAGTTTGATATTTCCATTACCGGAAATCTTCAATTTGATCGTGACTGCATCATTCGTTTTTACATTATTGGAATTAATGTCCGATGTCATGGTGAAGTTTCCTACCGCACCTGTGAATGATGCCGGCTTACCGGACGGCAATGATTTCACGTCGATCGTAGCAGGACTTGAAACCAGGACTTTCCTTACATTAGTATAAGCATCTTCAAACTCATCGAAGATACTACGTATTTTCCGTTCGGTCGGGATGCGGATAATAGCATCGAATTTTCCACTTTCGATAGTCAGCTTTCCGGAACGCTGCGGATAAAGAACCGTTTGCTTTAAAACAACCGTAAAATAATTACGACCATTATAATGATCTTGTGTCCACTGGGGATTCGGCTGTTCTATCTCCTGTGCCAGAAAACCTTCGAACTCAGGAAATTTTGCATTTTCCAATCCGCACATACGTGCAGCATATAATTTGAACGTTACCAAGAAACCTTCCTGCTCGTACACATTGCGGTTAGAAATTTCCATTCTGACAAAATAGTCATCTTTTCCAATGGAAGCAGACTGTCCGGAATTATCCCCCCCACTCGCTTCAGAAGCCTTATCCGGCGGAAGAACTTTAACACTTACCGCATTGGATGTATAATTGGCCCCTTTTACTTTTATGGATGCCGCTCCGATATTGAATGTACCTTCCTTTTTAGGCATCAGAATATAAGTAAACGTGAATGCCGTTTCAGATGATACACTCCCGTTAATGATCTGAGTACTCATACTACTGGAAGTAGAAGGTCCCATCAAGACATCAAAATCCGCAAGTTCAGGAATACGAAGGTCGCTGGCCTTCGCTTCTGCATTCACGGTGTACGCTAATCTGAATTGTTGCCCCATCACCACAGCATTCGGAGCGACAGCTTTAAAGGTCACATCAGCGGCCTGTGCCATCATCCCGGCTGTTAGAAAGAGAACGAATAAGAAAGCTAATTTTCTCATTATATTGTTGTTTTTTCTGTTTCTGTATCTATTACCACTCTTTATCTGTTTTACGACGCTGTTGCTGTTGTGCCTGTGCCTTCTTTACCTTTTCCTGCGTATTCTTTTCGTCCTGCAGGAATGCATCCAACATCTGCTGAGCGTTGTCCTGACTCATCTGTTCATTTTGCTGTTGTTCTTGCTGAGTCTTATTTTCTTTCTTGTCATCCTGCTGCTGTTGCTGCTGGTCTTGTTGCTGTTGATCATCCTTATTTTCCTGATCATCCTTTTTATCCTCATTCTGCTGATCCTGGTTTTGATCCTGGTCCTGATTTTGTTGATTCTCAAGCAACTTCTGAGCCAATGCCAGATTATAACGTGTCTCGTCATCCAGCGGATTCAAACGCAAAGACTGTTTGAAAGCTTCTACGCTCTTGGCGTACTCTTTACTTTGCATGCTGATATCGCCCAAATTATGGAATACACTGGCAAGACGGGCTTTCCCTTCTTCTGTTTCGACCATCTTCTCAGCCTGACCGGTCAACAGCTGATATTGCTCGGCTGCCTCCGGGAACTTTTTCTGCTTGTATAAAGCATTTCCCAAATTATAAGTACCTTCAACAGAACGGGGATTTACATCCAGACTTTTACGGTAAGCGATTTCGGATTCGGTGAACTTTTCGCTGCTGTACAACTTGTTCCCTTCCCGTACATTCTTACGTTCAGCCTTCTGGGCAAACACCGCTCCTGAGCAAAACAGGAACGCTCCCATCCATATCATTGATTTTCGTATATGTCTCATCTTATCCATTGAATTAAGAGAACAATTTTACTTTTCTGAAAATACGATTCTTCCTGTCTAATGTGAGGAAGTCTGCGATCAACAGGATCAATGCGATCCATGCCAGTGTCTGAAATTGTTCGTTATATTCGGAATAGACTTTGCTGTCGAGTTCCGATTTATTCATCTTCTCTATCTCTTTCTGCAATGCCTTCAATGCTGAATTGGTATTGTCTGCACGTACATACATTCCTTTACCTGCTGCTGCAATCTCCTGGCACATCTGTTCGTTCAACTTGGTAATAACCACATTGCCGTCTTTATCTTTCATGTAGTTATTGGCTCCGGCTACAGGGATCGGCGTACCTTTCGGGTCACCCATACCCACAATATTTACATGAATATTTTTTTCTGCGGCAGCGGCAGCTGCTTTTACAGCATCATCTTCATGGTTCTCACCATCAGTGATCAGGATAATTGTTTTATCCGACGTTTCGCTGGGAGTAAATGAACGCATAGCCAGGTTGATAGCCGATCCGATTGCCGTACCTTGCGTCGAAACCATCGACGGGTTGATAGAGGAAAGGAACATCTTGGCCGAAATATAATCGGAAGTGATCGGTAACTGGGTGAAAGCATCACCGGCAAAAACGATCAATCCCATTTTATCATCCTTAAAACCATCCGTCAGTTTCGACAGCATCTGTTTAGCCTTATCCAAACGATTGGGCGAAACATCTTCTGCCAACATGGAGTTAGAAACGTCCAGACAGACCATAATCTCCACGCCCTGCCGTTTTACGGTTTCCAACTTGGAGCCGAACTGAGGTCCGGCAATAACAAAGATAACCATTGTAATGGCTCCGAACAATAGCCAAAACTTCAGATGCTGACGCTTGGGAGAAACCTCCGGCATCAACTCTGCCAACAATTCGGGATTACCATATTTCTTTATTGCTTTTTTCTTCAGGATCATCGCATATACATAGAATGCAATGAGTACCGGAAGGATGAAAAGCAAGTACAAAAAGTCCGGATGTGCAAAACGAAACATAAGCCTTTATATTTACGGTATATTTCTTAACAATGTATTTCTCAATAAAATCTCGACTAAAAGCAACGCAAACAACAACAAAGCCCAGTTTTTATATTCTTCCTGTTTCTTGCTGTATTGCTGAACGCTGATCTTGGTCTTTTCCATCTTGTCGATCTCTGAATAGATTTCCTTCAAACTGCTATTATCCGTAGCACGGAAATACTGTCCGCCTGTCGTTGACGCGATCTGCTTCAACGTAGGTTCGTCGATCTCGACAGGAATATCCTGATATTGTACACCAAATGCGGTTTGGAAAGGATAAGGCGCTGTGCCTTGTGTTCCCACACCGATTGCATACACACGGATGCCAAACGTTTTGGCGATCTCGGCTGCCGTAACAGGAGCAATCTCGCCAGCATTGTTCACACCGTCTGTAAGCAGAATGATCACTTTCGATTTTGCCTGGCTGTCTTTAATACGGCTTACCGCATTTGCCAGTCCCAGACCGATCGCAGTTCCATCCTGGATAATACCCGGCTGAATATCTTTGAATAAGTTCAGCAACACGGTATGGTCGGTAGTAAGCGGACATTGTGTAAAACTTTCAGCCGCAAAAACCACCAACCCGATGTTATCGTTCGGACGGCCGTTGATAAAAGAAGCAGCCACATCTTTGGATGCTTCCAGACGGTTCGGCTTAAAGTCCTGTGCCAACATACTACTGGAAATATCCATTGCCATGACAATGTCGATACCTTCCGTAGAAGTGTTCTGCCAGCTATTTGTCGACTGTGGACGCGCCAATATAATAATAAGTACAGCTATTGCTGCCATTCTTAGTGCAAAGGGGACATGACGCAGATAAACCTTCCACGAAGTCGCCCCCGGTGCATCGAATGCTTCCGAAGATGATACCTGCAAACTAGCCTGACTTTTACAGAGCTTCCAGATATACCATCCTATCATCGGGATAAGCAGCAATAACAAATACAGATATGTAGGATTTGCAAATACCATTTTATTCTTTTGTTATATTAGAATCGTTTGTTTCAGTTGTCTTTTCTTCAGTTTCGGCAACTTCAGGAGTGGCAACCTCTTCAATCTTTGTCTGATTAATAAACAAGTATGCATTTACCATACTCAAGTCATTCTCATCAGGAAGCGGATTCATTTTAGCGAATTTCACAAAATCAGACAGGTTCAGTATCTGTTTCAGATTTTCGTATACAGAATCAGCTTCATGCTGCTTACGGATGATATCTAGGATTTCGGCAGAAGTCATTTCCATAGCATTGATGTCGAAACGCTCTACAATATAACGACGCAATGTTTCGGTAACCAGTGTATAGTATTCCTTGCTACGTCCCTGTTGCCATAGTTTCTGTTGTTTGATTTCATCCAGTTCCTTGATGGCCTGTTCATGAGGCGGAAGTTTCGGTTCCGACTTCTTGAACGGGATAAGAGACTGTTTGTTGCGTATACGTTTAATGATATAAGCAATCACACAAATCAGGAAAAGAGCCAGCAAGATGCCATAAATGATCGGATAATAATCAGCCAGGACAAAAGGCGGCTTCCAGATATCCTTTATATCGTAGAACTCCTCCGGTTTGTCCACATTCACAGGAATGGTCGAAACTTTCAAGGCTACCTGATTGGAATAAACCGTATCGACCCCGTCGATCACTTTGAACGGCGGTAATAAATACAGCGACGAATCGAATGAAGTGATCAGAATATCCTGCTTGATCAGCAAGCGGTCATTCTCGATAACCGACGAGTCCGCCTTGGAAAGGTTCAGAACCTCTACCCCACGCATCAACGTATCATTGGGGATCACGATCTGGACCGGTTTATCCTTGTCTGTGGTAACTGTCAAATGTAAAACGGTCTGTTCCCCGATCAGAATAGCAGCCGAGTCGATCTTCACATCGATCAGTGTCTTCTGTGCAAACATCTTCCCTCCTGCCAGCAAGATCAGAAGAAGGAACAGAACGCCCTTATTTATAATTTTCTTTTGCATGCTTAACTACGTTTATCAAAAAGAGCAATCAATGCTTTCACATAATCATCTTCCGTACGAATAGATACTGAATCGACACGGCACTTCTTGAACGAATCGTTCATAGCTGCCTGCCGGCGGTTCCACCATTCTTTATAGGCTTCACGGACACGGGCAGAAGAACTGTCGATCCAGCGCTCCGCTCCTGTTTCAGCATCTTTTATTTTCATCAATCCGACAGACGGCAACTCGGTTTCGCGACGGTCGTATACCTGGATAGCCACCACGTCATGTTTACGGTTGGCAATCGTCAGGGCGTCTTTGAAACCTTCCTTATCGATAAAGTCGGATATCAGGAATGTCGTACAACGTTTCTTAATGGCGTTGGTCAGGAATTTCAGTACCTGGCCGATATCAGTCTTCGTATCCTGAGGTTTGAAATCGATCAGTTCGCGAATGATATAAAGAATATGCTTCTTTCCTTTCTGTGGAGGAATGAATTTCTCTATTTTATCAGAGAAGAACACTACACCGATCTTATCATTATTCTGTATAGCAGAAAACGCCAGTGTAGCAGCAATCTCGGTAATCACCTCTTTCTTCATTACGTTCACGGAACCAAAGTCTCTACTGCCCGATACGTCGATCAGCAACATCACGGTCAGCTCGCGCTCTTCTTCGAACACCTTAATATAAGGGCGAACATAGCGGGCTGTCACATTCCAGTCGATATCGCGGATATCGTCGCCGTACTGGTACTCGCGAACTTCGCTGAATGCCATACCGCGACCTTTGAACGCCGAATGGTATTGTCCTGCAAATATATTGCGTGACAAGCCACGGGTTTTTATCTCGATTCGCCGGACTTTTTTTAATAGTTCACTTGTTTCCATCGTAATCCTTTTAATTTTTTAATCACTATTCCTTTTGTTTCTTCCGGGTGGAAAAAAGGTTCCTTTCGGAAGAAAATAAAATTTCATCCGGGAGAAACTTCTTTTTCACCCGGACGGGATTAAAATTAAGGTACTTCTACCTTATTAAGGATTTCGCTGATAACCTCTTCGGATGTCAGGTTATTTGCTTCGGCTTCATAGCTCAAACCGATACGGTGGCGCATCACGTCGTGACACACGGCACGGATATCTTCAGGGATCACATATCCTCTGCGTTTGATGAAGGCATAAGCACGTGCAGCCAGTGCCAGATTGATAGAAGCACGGGGAGATGCACCGAAAGCAATCATGTTAGACAGATTTGCCAGGCCATGTTCCTGCGGGAAACGGGTGGCAAATACAATATCGACGATATATCGTTCGATCTTTTCATCCAGATATACTTCGCGAACCACTTTACGGGCTTCCAGAATTTCATTCTTTGTCAGGATCGTTTTAATATCCGGTTTCACGCCTGAGATATTCTGACGGATAATCAGTTTTTCTTCCTCTTTCTTCGGATAGTTGATGATCACCTTCAGCATGAAACGGTCGACCTGGGCTTCGGGCAGCGGATAAGTACCTTCCTGCTCGATCGGGTTCTGAGTTGCCATTACCAGGAATGGTTCCGGCAATTTATAGGTGTTTTCGCTGATTGTCACCTGACGTTCCTGCATGGCTTCCAGAAGTGCACTCTGAACCTTAGCCGGTGCACGGTTAATTTCATCCGCCAACACAAAATTAGCGAAGACCGGGCCTTGTTTTACCTGAAATTCTTCGCTTTTCTGACTATAAATCATAGTACCGATCACGTCGGCCGGCAGCAAGTCCGGTGTAAACTGTATTCGACTATATTTTGCATCGATCAGTGAAGCCAATGTTTTAATGGCAAGCGTCTTTGCCAACCCGGGTACACCTTCCAAAAGGATATGCCCATCTGAAAGCAGACCGATCAATAATGATTCCACCAAATGCTTCTGTCCAACAATTACCTGGTCCATGCCCATCGTAATCATGTTTACAAACGAACTTTTACTCTCAATCCGTTCGTTCAACTCACGAATGTCTACTGTCTGACTCATAGATTTTTCCTATTTATATTGTTTATTGTTTCTGCTTGTTTTTATGGTTGCACAAAATTAGAAATGTTAAATTCGTATCCTTCACTTTTGCAGTTAAATAATACTAACCTAACGATAACTATTTTGTTTTATTTTACTTAAAAAGGCGGATTTTTAGTTACAAATTTCCGGATAATATTTCTGTCTGGCGTGCAGCAGCTTTATCTACGGAGGCACGACTATATCTGTCGATTCCGTATACTTCTGGCGCAGGGACTTGTATTTCAGTACCTACCGGGACGTTGTTAGGATCTTTGATCACTGATTTATTGAACTCATACAGGTAAACCCAAAAGATCTTACTACCATAATATTCAAGGGAGATCAAGGTTAAACGACTTCCCGGTTCTATTTTTACTTTTGCCAATACCTTCGGTGTTTGTACTGTGGGTTCAGCGGTTTGATTTGAAGATACAGTAGAAGTTGTATCCGGTTTTTCTTCCGCAACAGTAGTGCTTTCTGTCACTTCTGTTTCTTCTACCTGAGTTGTATCCGGGAGGGCAATGGCCGTTTCAGGCAAAGACTGACCGGTTAATGCTTTCGGTTTTTCCGGTCCCAGAAAGAAACTACGATTCTGGTACAAAAAGAAACTGGACACGGCTATGATAGTTACAATACCCAAAGAAACCCAAACTTTCATCCAGTGTGATTCTGCCGGTTTTTCGTCTTCAAACTGATAATCCGTCTCACTGAAACCGGTTGATGTAACCGGTTGTTTTATTTCTTCATCCGGCTGTCCGGAAGATTCTTCTACCGTTTCTGTTGTTTCAGGTACTGAAGATTTCTCCTCTGTTTCTTCTACTGTTCCGGGATCTTCCGTCTCTTTTACCTCTGCCTGTTCCGGTTCGATAGATTCTTCCGTCAATTCTTCTACCTTATTTCCTACAGACCCTGTTGTTTGTAAATCAGGCTCCGTAACAGCAACGGTTTCCTCCGGGGCGGAAACTTCTTCAGCTATTGGCTGTAACTGCGGAGTTTCACTAACCGTTTCTTCATTTTCAGGAAGGATCTCTTCTACAGATTCGTCTTCGCTCTCTTTCTCTTCTGCACCATTGGATATATCCAGGTCTGTAAAATCAACATCCTCATTCAGTTCTGTTGTTTCAAAGAATGAAAACGGTTTATTGACTAATTCACGCAACTCCTTATCGGGTAGAAAAGAAAACTTATAATGTGCAGGGATCGTAAAACGCTCACCTGTATTCACATGGATACTTTCCCGTTTTTCCACCAAGACAATTTTAAAGGTGCCAAGCCCCTTTACTTTAGTCATTTTGTCAGTGAAAACGCCCTGTGATACGATGGCAATAAACTCTCTCAGGAATTGCTCGGAGCTATTCCTGTCCTTTCCGGTACGCTCGGCTAGTAAAGCGGCCAGGTCTTGTATCGTTAGCCGACTATTCATTGTCGCTCAATTCTTTTAATTTAGATTTAATGGTTGCTCCCGGTTTGAAAACAGGTACTAATTTCGGAGGGACCAGATAACGCTTCCCGTTTGCCGGATTTACAGAGATGCGTTCTGCTTTCTTTTTGATTTCAAACAACCCGAACCCTTGTAAATAAATAGCATCATTATCCATTAACTTTGAACCGACCACAGCCCCAAAAGCAGATAACATTTCTGTTACCTCCTGTGAAGTCCACCCCAATTTCGCGGACAACTCTGTTATCAGTTCTTTGTTTTTCATACTTACTTCATCAATAGATTCAGCAGCGATATTAGTTATTTTTTTGTAAACAGACAAACTTCTTAATGGTTTTTATATCAAAGCAACACTTTTCCGTATAGGTCAAAAGCCTGTGATTCTTCGATATTTACGTTATAAAATTCTCCCGGATTCAATGATTGCTCTTTAAAAACAAGGATTTCCGGATCTACCTCAGGTGAGTCAAACTCGGTACGTCCGACATAATAATCTTCATCCTCACGATCGAGCATTATTTTAAAAGTCCGGCCTACCTTTTCTTCGTTTATCTCGGCAGAGATACGTTCTTGTATCCGCATAAGATAATCCAAACGCTCCTGTTTTACCTCTTCAGGGACATCATCCGTATAATTCTTGAATGAATAAGTGCCTTCTTCGTGACTGTAGGCAAATGCCCCCATACGCTCGAAGCGTGCTTTTTTGACAAATTCGACCAACTCTTCAAAATCCTGCTCCGTCTCCCCCGGATGACCGACCATCAGCGTTGTCCGGAGATGAATGCCCGGAACCTCTTTGCGAATACGTTCCAGTAAGGCGTATGTTTCTTCCTTGGTTATATTGCGGCGCATCATTTTCAACATATGATCACTGATATGCTGCAAAGCGATATCCAGATATTTACAGACATTATCACGTTCACGCATTACCCGTAACAGATCATAGGGGAAATGAGACGGATAACCATAGTGTAAGCGGATCCATTCCACACCGGGAATATCAGAAATACGTTCGATCAATTCCGGTAACGCGTACCTCTTATATATATCCAGTCCGTAATAGGTCAAATCCTGTGCGATCACCTGAAACTCTTTTACCCCCTGGGCAACGAGCAGACGCACTTCTTCTTCTATCTGCTCCATCGGAAGAGACTGATAATGCCCGGTACTGATAGGTATCGCGCAATACGAACAGGTGCGGTTGCATCCTTCCGCTATCTTCAGAAAGGCATAGTGTTTCGGGGTTGTCAGCACACGGTCGGAAGCCAGTTCGCGATAGTAAGATTTACCGATATCGGACAGGAGCTGTTTCCAATTGAACTTACCGTAAAAATGATCTACTTCGGGTAGTTCCTGCTTCATTTCTTCCAGGAAACGCTCCGTAAGGCATCCCATAACGTATAATTGCCCGATCTTTCCTTTCTTCTTGGCTTCCCCTAATTCCAGAATCATATTGATCGATTCCTCCTGGGCATCTCCGATAAAACCGCAGGTGTTTACAACGACAATCTCTCCGTTTATTTTATGGGGATCATGTTCTACCGTATAACCGTTAGCTACAAACTGGCGCATCAGCTGTTCCGAATCGACCAGATTCTTCGAACAACCAAGCGTGATTATATCTACTTTATTTTTTCTCATATGATTAATATGCAAACAAATAGTAACCAATTCCCCTCTTGAGCGGGGAAAGGGGTGTGTAAAAAGTATCAAATACGTAATTGTTACACACCCCCTGCCCCCTCCCAAGAGGGGAAAAGTTACTTTTAAATATTATTCTCCAAATAATGAATTGACAAATTCCTTTTTGTTAAAGACCTGCAGATCTTCCATCCCTTCACCTAGACCGATATATTTCACCGGGATACGGAAATGGTCGGAAATACCGATCACCACACCTCCTTTAGCTGTTCCGTCCAATTTAGTGACAGCCAACGCATTCACCTCCGTTGCGGCCGTAAACTGCTTAGCCTGTTCAAAAGCATTTTGCCCTGTGGAACCGTCCAGCACCAGTAAAACTTCGTGGGGAGCATCCGGAATGACTTTCTTCATCACATTCTTGATCTTGGTCAGCTCATTCATCAGGTTTATCTTGTTATGCAGACGACCTGCCGTATCGATAATCACCACATCGGCATTATTAGCCTTGGCCGAACTAAGCGTATCGAATGCCACAGAAGCCGGATCTGAACCCATTTTCTGCTTTACGATAGGGACACCGACACGTTCACTCCAGATAACGAGTTGCTCCACAGCCGCTGCACGGAATGTATCGGCAGCTCCCAGGTAAACATTTTTCCCGGCTTTCTTGAACTGATAAGCGAGCTTTCCGATCGTAGTCGTTTTACCGACCCCGTTCACACCGACCACCATAATGACATAAGGCTTTTTATCTTCCGGCAGAGTAAAACTTTCAGCATCTTCCGTATTATTTTCGGTCAGCAGAGTTGCGATCTCATCACGCAACAATGTTGTCAGTTCCTGGGTAGTCACATATTTGTCACGGGCTACGCGCTTCTCGATGCGTTCGATGATCTTCAACGTTGTGTCTACACCGACATCGGAAGTAATAAGCACCTCTTCCAGGTTATCCAATACTTCATCATCGACTTTGCTCTTACCGGCAATGGCCCTGGTGAGTTTAGAAAAAACATTTTCTTTGGTCTTAGATAACCCTTTGTCTAAAGTTTCCTTTTTTTCTTTACTGAAAAAGCTAAAAATACCCATATATTAATCCGCTTAATTTATTTCTGCTTAGAATGAGACCGCTAAGTTACAACTTTTTTAGTTGACAGGTGACAGTTGACAGTGGAAAGTTATCTAAAAACTGTCACTTGTAAACTATCAACTTAACCATTTCTCCCTTTATAATCTTCGTAGCCGAATGTCCGGTATAGAACCAGTTTGTCATCCTTACTCCACAGAGCCAATGACGGATGTGGTATTCCGTTGAACATGGACGTTTTTACGATTGTATAATGGATCATATCTTCAAAGATAATCTTATCTCCCATTTTCAGTGGTTCATCAAACGACCAGTCTCCCATATAATCACCGCTCAGGCAACTGTTTCCACCGATACGGTAAGTCGGTTTTCCTTCTATCCGGTCAGTGGCATTACGGATGGCCGGCTTATACGGCATTTCCAGGCAATCCGGCATGTGGCAGGTAAACGACGCATCGATTATAGCAGTCTTTATACCGTGGTTCTCCACGATATCCACAACTGTGGTCAACAGGAAGCCTGTTTGCCAGGCAAAAGCACTTCCCGGTTCCATAATGATTTCTAAATTAGGGTATTTAGCCTTGAATGACTGAAGTAAAGATATCAGGTGTTCCGTGTCATATCCTTTTCGTGTCATCAGATGTCCGCCTCCCATATTCAACCATTTGATATGAGGAAGGAAACGTCCGAAACGCTTTTCCACTTCCCCCAATGTTTTTTCCAGATCATACGAAGAGGATTCGCAAAGCGTATGAAAATGGAGTCCTTCTACTCCTTCCGGTAACTTGTCGCCCAACAGGTCTGAAATAACTCCCATCCTTGAACCCGGTGCGCAAGGATTGTATAACTCGGTTTCCACATCCGAATATTCCGGATTGATGCGCAAACCGCATGAGACACGGCTCCCATCCGCTTTCACCATCGGATAAAAACGCTCGAACTGAGATAACGAATTGAAAGTTATATGACTGCTATATTTCAATATGGCAGGAAAATCAGCTTCCGTATAAGCCGGGGAATACGTATGAGCCGGACTTCCCATTTCTTCAAAAGCCAACTGTGCTTCAAACTTCGAACTGGCCGTTGAATACGGTATATACTCACGAACGATCGGAAAAGATTTCCACAAAGCGAATGCCTTGAATGCAAGAATTATATTCACTCCTGCCCGCTCCTTTACACTTTTAATAAGTGCCAGGTTATTACGAAGCAGTTTCTCTTCCATCACATAACAAGGAGATGGTATTACGTTGAAATCGATCATTTAGTTTTTTTATTCAATTAAATAAGCTACAAAGATAATGTTATATTCAGAATATCCCAGTATACCAAGCGGAAGAAGATAACGTCAGCTACAAATCTTAATACAGATAAGAGCGTAAACCCTCTGCCACAACGTTGGCAGAAGAGTGCCAAGCTAGTGGCATTACTGTGCCATGCCTGTGGCACTCTTTTGCCATAGTTATGGCATCAGTTGTCAGTAACATGAAAAAAGTACTTTTATATAGGTATTACATAGGCAACTAGCAAGCATCCGACATTTGCAGTAGTATTACCCCTGCAATGACACAAGAGTATTTTTGTCCCCTTTAACAATATTTACAAGGCTTCCGGTTGTATATCTACTAAATATTAGTAGCTTTGCTAAAAAATAGTAGACTATTAATCAGAAAATTATAGACAGATGGAACGATTGACAGCACAAGAAGAAGAGATCATGTTGTATATATGGAAGTTAGGTCCTTGCTTTATCCGGGATATCCTGAATGAAATGCAGGAACCCCGTCCTCCTTATACCAGTGTCGCATCCGTTGTGCGCAACCTGGAACGTAAAAAATATGTCTCGCCGAAGAAGTACGGAACAATTACCGAATTCTCACCTTTGATCAAAGAGGCAGACTACAAGCGGACTTTCATGTCGAATGTTGTCAGGGACTACTTTACGGGCTCTTACAAAGAAATGGTTACGTTTTTTGTAAAAGACCGGAAGTTATCTAAAAGCGATCTGCAGGATCTGATGAACCTGATTGAAAATGAAGAATAATTAAAAAACGCTTTGCTATGACGCCGCTATTTATCTATTTCATCAAAGTAAACCTGGCGTTGGCTTTACTTTATATAAGTTACCGCCTGTTATTCCGTAATGATACATTTTTCGGACTGAGACGGATAACGTTATTGGGCATGTTGCTGATCGCTTTTCTATATCAATTGCCTGATATCAGTAATTGGCTGTCAACACGTCCGACCATATCGGAAATGATTTCCTATTATTCAACGATCTTACCCAAGGAGATACCTGTCGAGGCTGCCGCTAGTATGGACAAAACGGCCAATGAAGCGAATATGGATTGGGGAAAAGCAGGCATGAACGGCTTTATCATCATCTATCTGTCCGGAGTGCTGATCTTAACCATCCGGTGCATAGCTGAAATGATAAACTTATTCGTAACACATCGGCGGAGTAAAAAGCGTATGATCGACGGAATTAAGGTATATCTGATCCCGGAAACGGAAGAACCTTATTCTTTCTTCCGATGGATCTTCATCCCTACGAAACTACAGAATGAGCTTATATTGGGAGAAATACTCCAGCATGAAGCGGCCCATGTCCGGCAAGTTCACTCTTTCGATGTCTTGCTCGGAGAGTTGGTTTCTGTTATTTGCTGGATAAATCCGTTTGCCTGGCTCTTCAAGAAAGAGATCGGCATAAACCTGGAATATCTGGCAGATCAGGAAGTTATGCATGCCGGATACGACAAGAAAAAATATCAGTATCACCTCATAGGATTGGAACATTCAGATACGGCTATAGCAAATCTATATAATAATTTCAGTGTCTTACCATTAAAAAAGAGAATTTCTATGTTAAACAAAAAAAGAACGAATAATGTCGGAAAAGTAAAGTATCTGGCATTAATCCCGATGGCTGCTGCCATGTTGTTATTCAACAACATCGATGTAATGGCGCGGATTGTAAATAACCGGACAACGGAAGCCCCTAAAGCGCTTGTTGCTGCAACGACTCCCGAATTTGTCCCGGCAACGATAGCGGAAGCACCGCTTCCTCCGGATGATGACAAAGTGCACACTGTTTGTGAAGTGATGCCTGAATTTCCAGGTGGACAGGAAGCGCTGTTACAGTTTTTATCCAAAAGCATAAAGTATCCGACAGAGGCTTTTGAAAAGAAAGAAGAAGGGCGTGTGTCTCTGACATTTATCGTAGAGAAAGATGGTAGCATATCAGACTTTAAAGTTGTACGCAGCATCTCTCCTTCGCTGGATGCAGAAGCCTTACGGGTTGTTAAATTAATGCCTAAATGGACTCCGGGTAAAAACAAATCAGGCGAAATCATAAGAGTCGCTTATACTGTACCTGTTACTTTCAAATTACAATAATCAATCCGGTTTAACATCTATTTCCCTTTTTTGAGTAGACACAAAGAAGGCATGAAATCTTCAAAATGCTGCCAGGCGATAATAAAGATAACATGCCCCACCCTCTCGAAAAAGGGAAATATTTTTTATTCGAAGTTAGTACTTACAAAAGTATAGATTTTTATTAGATTCGTACTCCTTACTCGATATAAAATCGTATTTTTGTTTACAAAGTATCTTGTAATCCCGAATCCCATGAAACGACTATTATTACCTCTGATTCCTTTTTTATGCCTGTCTTGTAATCCATCCGACAAAGAATATAAGGATTACTCGAAGGAAGTTATTATTACCGGAAAAGTCTTGAACAGTGATTTTTACCCGCAGGAAAAAGACTTAACACTTATCGTTCCGTTTTTTCGTGACCAGGAGACGAAATATGTTGTACCTATTGCTGAAGACGGAAGTTTTTCGTTCCGTTTCTCTCCTTACGCCAAACTCCGAAATGTGCAGATCAGTAAGTATGCAGACCATTTATTTGTCAGTCCGGGTGATAGCCTGCATGTGGAGATAGACTTTAAAAACATTCTTAATCCGAAGATATCCGGAGATGCCGAAAAAAGGAATCAGGAAATAAATACTTTCGCACAGAGCGGACGCTATTATATAGAAGACTATTTAATCAGAAGAGATCTGGAACCGGAAGCCTTTGAGACTGAGTTACAACAGGAATATCAACTACGGCAAGAACGAAGACAGGAGTTTCTCGACACATACAAACCGGACGAAGAGATACGGCAATATACGGACAAACTTTTGAAAATCGATTATTATCGCATATTGATCGACTATCTCAGCACCCGGAGTTGGCAAAATAAAGATATCTCAAGATACAACGAACAGGAGATATTTGCTAAAGCCAACTCTCTTTTTGAAGGGGAGATCATTCCGTCAAATATATTCAAGTTGACAGAAACCATTAGTTCTTTTATTACTTGTCAAATATATAAAGTAAAGAAAGAGAAGACTACTTTCGATGATTTCGTGGCTTATCCCACAGGGAAAAATATCAAGCAATATCTTTATGCTGCATCAATCTCACGGTCGCTAGTATCAAACGACACAACGCTTTTCTCCAGTCGGCAGAAACAACTTGATTCGATTGTACATATTCCTGTTCTAAGCCAGGTGCTTCATTCGGCTTATCAGAACAAAAAAGATTTTCTGAAAAATCCCCGTACCGTATCTAATTATATGCTTTACGGAAACTATTCCGATATGCCGGGTTTGAAAGCCGATTTGGATTTTATGAAACCTGTTTATGAGATAATGGATAAATATAAAGGAAAAGTAATTTATCTGGATTTCTGGACTACAGCTTGTTCTCCCTGCCTGGGTGAAATGGAACCGCTCAAAAAACTTCGTAAAGAGTTTTCTCCGGAGGATGTCGTTATGGTAAGCATTTGTGCCGGTGGGCCCAGAAAGACATGGGACGATTTAGTGAAACGGCTGGATCTGCAACAACCGGGAATCGATTGCCTGTATCAAACGGACTTTGCGGATGATAAATCTTTAATAAAAATATTGAACCGACTGGAACTAAAAGGCTATCCTCATTATCTATTGCTCAACCGCGAAGGAATCATTGTGGATTACGGAACAGTAGTACGCCCCAGTGATCCTCGAACCAAACAAAAAATAAACAGTCTGTTATGATATAAAAAGCCAATAGATTCATAATTGATCTATTGGCTTGATTTTATTTGTTTTAGAAATTTCCTTTTACAATTTATCGATCCACCGCTTACCAGCTGGGGTTATCGTATAAATATAAATGCCAACTGCGACGATTGCTAATATTCCAAAAGTTATCATTTTCTTTATTTTAAGATGTTATTACCAATACGGGCAAATGCAAAAACGACTATGAGTCCCAAAAATACTACATAACACCATTTAATTTCAATTCCCTGAAAAAATGATATTATTCCCCCCAAAACCATTGCCGCAAAAGTTAACCTTGACAGATCGTAAAAGTACTTACCCATTGTCTCTTTACGGACTTTTTGCTTTTCTTGTTGAACTATAAACTTTCCCATAACGTAAGATTTTAATTGTAATCAGTTACAAATGTAATTATTTTTTCATCTATAAGGATAGATTATCAAATTATTTTCATTCAAGTAAACCGGACTTAGTATTAAGATATTGCAAGATACAAATTAGACTGGGGCATTAATGGATAATATTCTTTGAAGGTGATGCCGATCTCTATCTCAAAGACAAAAATCAGAACTATATCCAAACGGATCTTTTTGAATGCTGATGTACCATTCCAGTTCGTCTATATGAAGATGGAAGTTATGACCTTTTCGCTCGAATCCTGCATTTTGAGAATTTGTGAACTTATTTACTTTATGATTGTCAACCGGGCAAATTTTAAAAGTAACTGTTTTTGTCCGAAATGAGTAAATGCCACTGTTGCTTTGGCATTGCCTCCATCTCCTTCGATAGCAATAACTTCACCTTCCCCGAAGCGGTCATGGCGTACTTTGGCTCCGACACATAAACCGGAAAGATCGGAAGCTGGTGCAGAAGACGATACCGGAGAGGAAGTTGCAGTTTCCACCTTTCTCAAACGCTGACGTTGTTGTGCCTGTGCCACAGGAGAGATGAAAGACGGTTCTTCTTTCTCCACTGCCCGAGGCTGCTGGAAAGGTGAAGAAAAAGCCGGACGTTCAAAGCGTTCACGGGCAGCAGCAAACGTATCTGCTAACGAGTCTGCCGGAAGTTCCAGAAACTGCACATCGATATCTTTCAGGAAACGGCTGGGAGAACACATAGCACTCTGCCCGTTCCGAAAACGGCTCTTGGCATAAGTCAGCACACAGTTTTCTTCGGCACGGGTAATTGCTACATAAAATAAACGACGTTCTTCCTCCACCGCACGCGGATTATCTTTCGACATGGACGACGGGAACAGTTCTTCTTCCAGACCGACTACAAACACATTTCTAAATTCCAAACCTTTGGCAGCATGAACAGTCATCATGGTCACTTTATTCGCCTGTTCGTCTTTGTCATTATCCTGATCCGTCAACAGGGATATTTCAGAAAGAAAGTCTGCCAGAGAAACTTGTTCGACTCCTTCCTCGCGTCTCAATTCGCAAAATTCAGATATACCTTTCAATAACTCCTGCAGATTTTCCTGTTTACTGATCCCTTCTACCGAACGATCCTGAAAGAGCGTACTGACGATTCCACTCTCCTTTACGACCATAGCAGCCATTTCTTCAGCGGAAAGACGTGCATTCTCCTGTATAAACCGTTCAATCATTTCACGGAAGTCGGACAACTTCTTCGCCGTCCCACTATTGATCGGCAACGCATAATCAATCGGCGCATTCAGTACGGTCCAAAGACTTACGTTATTTTCCGTAGCAGCACTGATTACCTTATTAACCGTTGTATCACCGATTCCCCTGGAAGGATAATTGATAACACGTTTAAAAGCCTCTTCATCATGCGGGTTGACTATCAGGCGCAGATAAGAAATTACATCCTTCACTTCTTTACGCTGATAAAAAGACAAGCCGCCATATATTTTGTAGGGTATTCCTCTTTTACGAAGCGCCTCTTCCAGAATACGCGATTGGGCATTTGTCCGGTACAGAATGGCAAATTCGGAATAATCATAATCCTTGCGCATCCGCATTTCATTGATCATGGCTGCTACTGCGTATCCTTCTTCATAATCGGAATAGGAAGAAGAGACACGGACTTTACTGCCTTGCTCCTTTTCCGAATATACGTTCTTGAATATCTGTTCTTTATTCTTATGGATCAGACTGTTTGCCGCATTTACGATATTCTGTGTAGAACGGTAATTGCGTTCCAATTTGAAGATACGGCAACCCGGATATTGATTTTTGAATTGCAGGATATTATCGATATTGGCTCCGCGGAAAGAGTATATACTTTGAGCATCATCTCCCACCACACAAATACGGCGATGTTGCTCGCAAAGTTTCTGAACGATCAAATGCTGGGCAAAGTTTGTATCCTGATACTCGTCAACCAGTACAAACTGAAAGAAGCTACGATATTTTTCCAATACTTGCGGATGGTCGCGAAACAGGATATTCGTTTGAAGCAGCAGATCGTCGAAGTCCATTGCTCCTGCCTGCTGGCAACGGTTCTGATAGCGCTTATATATTTCACGTAACAAAGGGACTTTCGAATCTATATCATGCTGCATCAACTCCTTGGATTGCTCATAAGCCTTCCAGGTGACCAACGCATTTTTAGCGTTCGAAATACGGCTCTGTATCATTCCGATACGATACACTTTATCATCCAGCTGCATCTCTTTGATAATCGCCTTCAGCAGACTCTTCGAGTCGGATGCGTCGTAAATCGTGAAATTGGAAGGGTAACCGATATGTTCTGCTTCATAGCGAAGGATACGTGAAAAGATCGAGTGGAACGTTCCCATCCATAACCGGCGTGCCGTCTGGTCACCGGTTATCTTTGCAATACGTTCTTTCATTTCACGTGCCGCTTTGTTGGTAAAAGTAAGTGCAAGAATACTCTGAGGTGCCAGCCCCAAATGTACCAGATAAGCTATCTTATAAGTAAGTACTCTTGTCTTACCGGAACCGGCGCCGGCAATCACCAGCGACGGCCCTTCATTATATTTAACAGCTTCGCGCTGACTCTCATTTAGTTGATCCAGATATTCTTCCACGTACCTTCTCTTTTTAGGAATACAAAGGTACTAATTTTTATTTATTTGAACGTTCCAGATCGTCGTTCGTGATACTACGGGCAACCTTCCTCACATTCTCCTTCAATTCCCCGAAACGGTAACTTACTGAAATACCGAATGTATTATCGTAATACCGGATTTTCTGGGTAAGATTAAAATCCGGATAAATTTGTTTACCGGTTCCTTTCCGGTAAGGTTGCAGGAAATTTTGTCCGCGTAAAGCCAGCGTCAGTTTCTCTTTCATAAACGATTTAGAGATCGTTGCTCCGTAATAGTAAAATAAATCAGGATGATAACCCAGCGATATTTCCTGTTTACCGCAACCACCGGATAAATTGATACGCCATCCACGGTTCAGCTTCTGTGAGAAATTGGCATATATACCTCCACTTACTCCCTGATTATCCAGTCCGGGAAGTTGAGTTTCATACTTCTTGTCGACCCACAAGTTCAGATAATAAAGAGATGCATTGACCGACAACGAAGTCTTAGCGGAAGGATTATATCCAACATAACCACCTAGTCCTCCGCCTCTTATATTTTCCAGATTTGCATAGGTATGATTCTGCACATTATTCGCATCCAGGAACTGATACTCACCGACCCCTTTGCGGGATTCAGTATAAAGCACGGTTGCCTGCATATTGAAGTTGGAGGCAAAATAGCTATATGCCAATGTAATGCGATGATGTTTCTCCGATTTCAAATCCGGATTTCCGTAGTTGATACTCTTTCCCGTTATCGAGATATAAGGATTCAGACGGTCGATACCCGGCCTGCGCAAACGTAAATTATAAGACAAACGAAGACTCTGAAGATCGCTTATTTTAAATGATCCGGACAAAGACGGCACCCAGTCGGTTGCCTGATAACCGAAATCCTTTCCATCGCCTTCCTTATAGGTTACGTCCTGCCAGGTATGTTCCATCCGAAGACCGCTTTTGACTCCCCATTTTTTATATGAATAACCATAACCTGCATAAACAGCCATTATATTCTGCAAATGTCTATAATCGAGAAAAGGTTGATAATCCGAGGGGCTCCAGTCATCCGATTCCTGTCTTTTCACTTCTGAAATCGCTTTGCTGCTACTGACCCGGCGTATATATTTCAATCCGCTTTCCATACTATGTTTTTCAGTAAACGGATTTGTATAATCCAGTTGTAATGTATGTTCATCACTCTTTGCTTTATTCCGTTGATGGTTAAAATTTTCCAGATATTCCAACGAAACAGCATCTCCTTGTTTATCTATAATCTCTGAATAATTATTGGTGTTTTGTGGAGAATAACCATACTGATAAGACAATGTAAGCATCTCTTTCTTATTTCGCCTGAAAGAACGTTGATAATCTGCTTTTATCGAATTATATCCCCATTTATCATAATTATTCCGGTCATGCCCATAAGAATATACAGGTTCATGTCCGGCGTCTTCCATGGAATAGCTAACGAAACTGTTCGATTTGTTATGCCCATTATTCAAAAAGCCAGATAAGGTTATCAGGTTAAGAGAATCGATCTCCAGACTAGCTTCCAGGCCTCCATAATGTCCGGGTGTTTTATAGGAACTATTGTTATATTGGTTCAGGTAAGTTTCTTCCGGCCTGTTAAACTGCTGCTGAAAAGATTCGGCCTTTATCTTACTTTTATAATGGCTGAAAGAATAATTGGCAGAGAGTGATAACTTGCCGTATTTGATCGTAGCATATCCTCCTATCATCTGCATTCTGTTCAACAAGATCGTGTTCAGGTCTGCATTGTATCCTTCGAACTCCGAACCTTTGGTTATAATATTCAGTACCCCGCTAACCCCTTCTGCATCATAACGTGCCCCGGGATCGGTAATGACCTCTATCTTTTTAATCGTATTAGCCGGTATACTCCGCAATGCTTCTTTCGGATTATTCGATAATATACCGGACGGTTTACCATTCATATAAACACGGAAGCTACTGCTGCCGTTCACTTTGATATCGTCATTACCGTCGACAGTTACAAACGGGACTTTCCGAAGCATCTCAAGCAATGTATTAGTTTTCGAATCGGGATCGTCCGCTATATTATAAACGGTCTTATCCACATCTGCCTTTATTAATGGCTTGGCTGCAACCACACTCACTTCCGATAGTTCGATTTCTTTGAGGGACAGGGAATCAACCTGTCCGCATACTTCGATACTTTTAGAAAGTAAGATCAACACGCATAAACCAACTATTTTTTTCATATAATATATTTTAATTGAATTATCCGAAACAAAAGTAGACGGCAAAAGGAACGACAGTATAAATAATTGGCGTACATCTGTCTGACATTTATCTGACAATTGCATGACATCCCGTTATTTAGCGGATTTCACGAAAATAGATACGATTGTTACCGGTACGGATTACAATAAATTCTTATCTTCGGGCGTTAATAAAAGAAAAACGATGAACACACGGTTAGCAGCAAATCTATCGGTTATTTTTACAGCCTGCATGCTTGTACTATCATTCAGTTTCGGCTTTCATAATTATTCGGAAGCACAGAAAGCAATCGTTTCGGATCTGAATCAGGCATTGCAGCAGACTATTATGCAAAAGTCCGGACAATGGATGAATCAGGATACACTTAAAACTTATTCGCGCTTGTCTGCTCTTTTCGGAAATCCGGTCTCTATCGAAAGTTATAATAAAGATTTTGCCGAAGCATTGAAGTTTGAGCAACTGAAAAAGAAAAGCGGTATTATTGTACACGTAAAAAATAAGAAAACAACAGATAAATCTATCGCATACGTAACTCCGGAAAAAGACCAAACACAGAATTATCTGGCAAGCGATACCGTTATCTGGCTGAGTGCCAACCTGAATATCCCCGAAGCATCACAGGAAGAACTGGGAATTTCTTTTCAAGGATATATCAATTACTCGACTACGGATATTCTGGCACTTACAGATAAACAAACTCCTTTGATACTGTTGATCGTTGCCATCTTGTCCGGTGCCCTTTCTGTCTTTTTATTTCGTCGCAGAAGCGCAAGCCAGCCACAAGAAGAAAAGACATTGGTCTTCGGAAATCTGACTTTTTCCTGTCACCATGCATGTTTCTATAAGGAAGACCGGGAGAAACTAAAACTTACTCCGCAACAATACAAGATCATGGAAATGTTTTTCCTCTCCTCCTCCCATATCCTGCCAAGAGCAGATATCTGCGATACACTATGGCCGGGCAAAGACAATGCCGACGAAACGTTGAACACTTTGATCCGACGTCTGCGTCCGCTGGTAGAAGATAACAGCAATTTAAAAATAACGACCGACAGAGGAAGAGCTTATCAGTTGGAGATCAAAGAAAGCATTGCGGTATAAATGTTATTCATTTTATATTTATGAAACACATACGTATTATTTTTTGTACTCTTTTCAGCTTCTGCTGCATTGCCGGTTTGCAGGCACAATCAGAGCAATTAAAAGCCAATATTCAAGAAATTATCAAAGATAAAAAAGCCCGGATAGGTGTAGGTATCATATTAAATGGCAAAGACACTGTTACCGTTAATAACGAAGACCGGTATCCGATGATGAGTGTATTCAAGTTTCATCAGGCATTGGCTGTACTCAATTATTTGCAACAAAACAATCTGCCTCTCGATACCCAAATACGGATAGAGAAAGAGGATATAATCGAAAACACCTACAGTCCGTTGCGTGATAAATATCCCCAGGGAAATGTTTCCCTTCCGATCAGTGAACTATTGAAGTACACTATCCAGCTAAGTGATAATATTGCTTGCGACGTCTTATTCAAATATATAGGCGGTCCTTCTGTTGCGGATAAGTATATCCGTTCCTTAGGTCTACAGCAATTCTCTATTGTAATCACCGAAGATGATATGCATCTGGATTTATCAGCTTGCTACCTGAACTGGAGCACACCATTAGAAGCTGCCCGTTTATTAGACATCTTACTTACCCGGTCATTATTTAAAGAGGAATATCAGGAATTCATCAAAAATATCATGATCGAATGTGAAACCGGAAAAGACCGTTTGCCACTGCCATTATTAAAAACAAAGGCAGTTATAGGACACAAAACCGGTACCAGTGATCTGAATGAAAAGGGACAATTTATTGGTACAAATGACATCGGTTTTGTCCTGCTTCCGGATGGAAGCAGATACACTGTTGCTGTATTTATCAAAGATTCAAATGAAAGTATGGAAACAAATGCGAAAATCATAGCTTCTATATCGGACGTGATTTATAAATACCTCACTGAATGAGGTATTTATATCCTCTTATTTCAAAGCACGTCTAAGCCTGCCTAAACCATCGATCAGAAGCGCCCTCGGACAAGCAATATTGATGCGAATAAAGTACTTACCCACTTCGCCATACATGTTTCCTTCGTTTACCAACAGTTTTTCCTTATCCAGCAAAGTCTTCACAATCTCTTCCGAAGATTGTTTCCGGGCGGAACAATCGACCCAAACCAAATAGGTTCCTTCCAACGGTAAAACTTTCAAATGAGGGAGATACTTTTCAAAATATCTTTTCAGGTAATTATAGTTGCCCAGCAGGTATTGTTTAAGTTCTTCCAACCATTCTTCACCTTCATTGTAAGCAGAGATCAGGGCTTCAACTCCAAAAGGATTCACATCGCAGACCTCGTTGATATTAATCGCCTTGTCTATTTTCATACGCACATATTCATTGGCAGAAATAATATTTGCTATCTGTAATCCAGCCAGGTTAAAGGCCTTGCTAGGTGAAGTACAGGTAACGGAATTCATCAGGAATTCTTTCGAGATGGAGGCAAAAGGCGTATAGGAATGTCCCGGAAAAACGAGTTCGCAATGAATCTCATCAGCGACCACCCATACATCATTCCGAAAACAAATCTCGCCGATACGCATCAATTCCTGCCGGGTCCAAACTCTGCCTGCCGGATTATGCGGGTTGCATAAAAGTAATAATTTGACTTTAGGATCGGAGGCTTCTTTTTCCAAACCATCGAAATCGATCCGGTAAGTTCCATCGGTATAAAGAAGTGGATTGGTGACCACTTCGCAACCGTTATTACGAATAGAGGAGAAAAAGCAATTGTAAACCGGAGTTTGTACCAATACACGATCGCCCGGCATGGTCAGAGCTTTGATTATGGCTGATAAGGCCGGAACTACACCAGAAGTATAGATAATCCAATCTTCCTTTATTTGCCAACCGTGCCGTCGCATGAACCAGTTCGTTACAGCTTCGTAATAAGCGGAAGGCACTTTGGTATAACCGAAAATGCCATGTTCCACTCGTTTGTGCAATGCTTCAACCACACAAGGGGCTGTGCGGAAATCCATATCGGCTACCCACATGGGAAGAACATCCTCTTCTTTCGCTGTATCCCATTTATAGGAATTACTTCCACGACGGGGTATTATTTCATCAAAATAGTATTTCATTGATTGAAGCAAGTTATGTTATCCCACAGTCTCAGTTCACAATTTGCCGGTCGCAGGATGTTTTCATCAATAATGATTTCATTATAACTTTCAGCCGTAATACATCCGGTACGCGGATTTTTTATGCTATGTACCGGGCTGTTAATGGTAGCTTGTACACTGCTATATTCAAAACAAAGATCAGCATCATCCGCCATTGTACAGTTCTCCATCACCAGGTCATGTGCATAGCAAAGAGCCTGTGTCCCTGATATTTTGCAATTTACCAGACGCAGGTTATGTGAGTGCCATCCCAGATATTCACCGGTCAGTTCAGAATCGTACACTGTCACATTTTCAGTATTCCAGAAGGCATCTTTCGAATGGATAACGGCATTACGGATTTCGACATTCTTGCAGTACTGGAATGAATAATTCCCATTCTGGCTGTAATTCTCAATATGAATATTCTCTCCGTGCATAAACAGGTAATCTGCTTTGTCGACCTGTACATTCTTCAGTTCAACGTTGCGGCAATGCCAGAATGTTTCCAACGCATTGGATAGTTGCACATTCTCTAATTTGATCCCATCCATATCACGGAACATCTTCGGGGCTTCTACAATAGTGTCAGTCATTTGCAGATTCCTTGAATACCATAAGGCAGCACGTGCTCCATCAGTAAAAAGACAATTTTTCAGGATAAAGCCATCGTTATGCCAAAAGGGATATTTACCCTCGAAGCGGCAGTTTACCGCGATGATATTACTGCATTCTTTTAAAGCTGATTCACCTGTATGAATCGTTACATTTTCCAGTTGTAAATCATGTGTCGCAAATAAAGGACGTTCGCCTTCATATTCTCTGTTCTTAATAATTTCCATAATTCAATTAATTAGTTTATTCGTTATTTTATAATTTCTATTTGTTTTTTATAGCAAGACTTTACTGAAGAAATCCGTCTGCTTTTCCGCATGGCTATTTTCTACACTACAAAATTACAATCGGGATATAATATCTTTTGTAGACAAATTACTGGTATCATAACCCAAATTACAGAAATTCAGAATATCGTATTTCCATGAGGAATATAATGATACATATAGATTTATTCGTACTTTTACGGGTGTAGCAAGTCTACAAAGCAGACTGCCATTCGACTATGCATTTAATACAGTTATCAGAACATGAAAACCAATTATCAAAAATTTTTAGCCGGTGAATACTGCAACCGGCTCGACAAAGAGGTTTTGGATATGATCATCCGGAATAAAAGATTACTCTCGAAATTTAATGCAACGGATATTTCCGATACGGAAGCGAGGACGGAGCTTTTGCATGAAATGTTCGGAAAAGTTGGCAAGCATGTCAGCGTGGATATTAATTTTCATTGCGAATGCGGTAAACATATCTTTATTGGGGATAAGGTCGTTATAAACATGAATTGTACCTTTTTAGACGATAACATTATTACGATCGGAAATCATGTTTTAATTGCTCCCAACGTACAACTATATACAGCAACACACCCGGTAGCTGCCAGCGAAAGATTTGTAGAAAACTGGGATGAAAATTCAGGGGAACTCTTTTTCAAAACGAAAGCCCTCCCGATCACTATCGGAAATTATGTATGGATCGGAGGCGGCGCTATCATCCTTCCGGGTGTCACGATCGGAGATAATTGCGTCATCGGTGCCGGAAGTGTGGTAACCCAATCAATACCCGCCAACGGTATAGCGGTTGGAAATCCTTGTAGAGTTATCAGAAAAAATTCCAATTGACAGGAATAGTCATTTGTCCCCTATTGTCTATTTCAACGTACCCAACTAATTGACAACCTATTACAGTTTGTCTTTTTGTAGATATGGTTGACTCTCTATAAGAATCCAAAATGAGAGAAC
>NZ_QUHH01000004.1:0-1008 GCF_003479515.1 Parabacteroides sp. AF14-59
ATATGTGTTCTTTGCGTTTGATATATATCAAACGAATACTTTATACTGTAGCATGACCTTTACTGAAAGTAGTTTACAGATAAAACATTTATTACTAAAAATAATTTACATAACAATACTAAAATCCTAACTTCAGTTTACACCTTTTGTGTTTATTCCTACAACAACTTTACAGAAAGCTCTGTCGGTTGGAAAGAGAAACAAAGTTAGTGAATAAAAATCACTCATCCAAAAACTCATTGCTCTGGGATCGCCTAAGCGGCAAGGGAGTGGAGCAACACTCCCGACGAGCGTTAATCTCTATTGATAAACAGAGATATGAGTTTTCGTATAAGGATAATTTTCCACATTCTTTTCAACTCCTTGTCTTGTTTGTATGCCTGCTCAGGCGTTAGCCGGTTATTACTGGCATGGGGCCTTTCCTTATTATAAAACTCGATAGCCGGAATCAATACCTTTCGTATCTCGTCCTCATTTTCAAAGGAATATAAAGAAAGCCACTCTTGTTTAAGGATGCCATTACCCCGTTCAGCTACAGCATTCTCCAGTGGATCCCCGTGTTCTGTACGGCTGGCTTGCATACCATTTTTTGCCAATATATCACTTACCCAAACCTGGTTCGCTGCAGTAGGAATCAGACCTTTTATCTGATTTGGATAGAAAGGAGCGTATGGATCCGAATAAGTTGTCCGTGCTTTACGTCTTTTTATCCGAAGCATCAGACCGCTTTCTCTCAACAGGTTATAAAAGGCATCACGTCCCATTGTAAACTTCTCCCCAAAATAACTCTTGCACATTTCAAATAATTTCTGGTAACCTATACGCGGAGCTTTTAGACGAATATCATGGACATACTCCAATATAAAACCTTTGAATACAAGCCGCTCAAAATCAATCTCATGATACTGATAATAAGACTGTTTGGTGCCAGCTTTTTTTCTGATCGGAATCTTGAACATTTCTTCTGCCACATCAATCATCGTGTCATAGGCATCTGCACGCATTCTT